>JAUWGA010000016.1 GCA_030606635.1 Methanosarcinales archaeon | reverse complement strand
CCACGTGGATGCAACTCCCATCATCGGCAACAATACCCGGAAGAGTCCGTAGCCACCCATCTTCAGCAGCACGCCTGCAAGTATGATACTTCCGATCGTTGGCGCCTCAACGTGCGCATCGGGAAGCCAGGTGTGGAATGGTACCGACGGCATCTTCACCATGAATCCAAACATGATTGTTGCGAAGATGAAGTCGAGCCAGAACTGGCTGATTGGAAGAACACCGTCCTTGTATGCGTTAACCAGCGTCGGGATATCGAATGTGTAGAACCCTGTCGAAGCTCCGTAGAAGTAGTACAGCGCAAATATCCCGAGCATCATCAGAACGCTTGCGATATGCGTGTAGATCAGGAACTTAATCGCTGAGTAGTCTTTTCTGGGTCCGCCCCATATTCCGATCAAGAAGAACATCGGCAGAAGCGTAAGCTCCCAGAATACGTAGAACATGAAGAAGTCCAGCGACACAAATACGCCGATCAACGTCAGGTCCATCAGAAGCAGGAGTGCAAAGAACTGGTTCGGTCTCTTGCTCTCGGTCCACGAGAATACCGCACAGAGAGCGCAGACGATCGTTGCCAGTATCACCATCGGCAGACTGATGCCGTCCACACCAACGTGGTAGTTGATGCCGATCGATGGCATCCATGTGCCAGACTCCTCAAACGCATAATGCGTAACCGTGTTGAAGTTCGCATCATACATCAGGTACATCAATATCGCGATTGCGAGCGCACCAAACGATGATACGAGTGCAACGCCTCTTGCCTGTGCTGTGGTCTTCGTGAGCAGTGATAGTATCGCTCCTGCGAGTAATACCAGCATGAGGATAGTTATTAATCCCATATTATAGCCCTCCTCTGAACATAATGACCAGTATCATCAACATGCTCACCCCAAAGATAACCGCGGTTGCGTAGTTCTGGACAACACCGGTCTGAAGCTTCCGGCTGACCTGTCCTGACTGGATCGTAATCCAGCTCATTAGATTGACCACACCGTCGATTACGTACCTGTCAAGCACATCCCAGAACGTGAAGACCGTCATGATGATCTTCTCTGCGATGATGTCCTTGAAGAGGTAGTCGAGGTAGTACTTGTTCCAGAGGATCTGGTAGAGTGGGTTGTCCTTCTTCACATACTTGCTCACATCGACACGGTTCTTGTAGTAGACCATCGTCGCGATTGCAAGACCTGCGATCATCAAGAGAAGCGGCAGATATATCACAGCTGCTGGTATGTCGTGGTGAACTCCGTGTTCAAGCAACGTGTTTCCTCCGAGCCGACCGATCTCATGGAGATCAAGTCCGGGATATATACCAGTCGCTGTGTGTGTCTCATGAACAAATGTCTCCTCAAGGAAGTGCCAGAATTTTGTGCCGCCTCCTGTGATAATTCCCAGGAAGAGCGCAAAGAACGCGAGTACAACAAGCGTCGTCCGCATCCAGAAGCCGCATTCATGTGGGTGTACTGCAGGATAGCTCTTTGGTTCACCGGTCATCGCAAGGTACCATGCCCGAAATGTGTAGGTCGCTGTGAGTATTACACCGAGCACAAGGAAGATCCATGGCAGGTATCCAAGTGGACCCGGATCGTGTACTGACGCATAGAGATACGCCTCCTCGATGATCTTGTCCTTGCTGTAGTATCCGGCAGTGAATGGGAATGCAATCAGTGCAAGCGCTCCCGCAAGCATCGTCCAGCCGGTCCACGGCATTCCCTTAATTAAGCCACCCATCTCCTTGATGTCCCGAACGTTTCCGATTCCATGCAAAACAGAACCGGACGACAGGAATAAGAGGGCTTTGAAGAATGCGTGCGCAACAAGGTGGAAGAGTGCAAAAGCAACCGCAGCGACTCCGAGTACTGCGCCGCAGCCGAGTATCGCAATCATGTAACCGAGCTGGCTGATCGTGGAGTACGCAAATATCCGCTTCAGGTCGTTTACCACGAGTCCGAGTGTCGATGCATAGAGTGCGGTAAACGCGCCCATGAACGCGACAATCATCAGTGCATTCGGTGCTGCAAGGAATATCGGAAATGCCCGTGCGATCAGGTATACTCCAGCAGTAACCATCGTTGCAGCATGAATCAGTGCAGACACGGTCGTTGGACCTTCCATCGCATCAGGAATCCAGACATGAAGCGGGAAACCCGCGCTCTTGCCGAGCACACCGCACATGAATAATATGCAGATGATCGTGAGCGCACTCATGCCAAAGATCATCTCATGGCTTAAGTGTTCAAGGTTCTGGAAGATGTTGTTAAACGAGATTATCTCTGATGTTATCCCCTGCTTCACCATGATCGTGTACATCATAGCAATTCCTAAGAGGAAGAGACAGTCTCCGACAGCACATGACATCCATGCCTTCTTTCCAGCCGCTGCCGCCTCTGGCTTGTGCCACCAGAATCCGATCAAAAGGTACGAACAGACACCAACCATCTCCCAGAAGATGAAGAGCTGGAGCAGGTTGTTTGACAGTACCAGTCCGAACATGCTTCCTGTGAAGAGTGCGGTCTCTGCGAAGTAGACGTTCTTTGCACAGTCATGCGACATGTATCCGATCGCGTAGAAGTGGATAAAGAACGATATGAACGATACCATACAGAGCATCGCAAGCGATAGCGGATCTATCGTGAATCCTGCAACGATCCCGGGATAGAACCAGTCCCAGGAGTACTCCCAGAATCCGAGTTCCTGGACGTACACGTTGTACAGACAGCCGTACGAGATTATCATCGAACCAAGGATTGAAAGCGTCGCAAACATCCCGCCCTTACGCCACCAGTACTTTCCGATGAGTAATTCGAGAAGGAACCCGATCATCGGCAGTAACATGATCCAGTGTGCATACAGCCTGAAATCTATTGTAGTCAGATTTGGATCCATTGATTACCACCTCAGGAGTTTAATGTTCTCGATATCGATCTTTGCCCGCAGCCGGTAGACCATCAGAATGATCGCGAAACCAACTGCCGCCTCAGCCGCTGCAAGCGCGATTGAGAAGAGCGCGAAGACCTGACCCGATGCATCGTTGATGTGTGTCGAGAATGCGACCAGGTTCATGTTCGCGGCATTGAGCATCAGTTCAACGCACATCAGAAGCCTGATGCCGTTGCTGAGCGTCATGATGCCATAAGCGCCGATTGCAAAGAGTATGCCTGCCAGAAGCAGGTAGTATTGCAATGGGATCATGTTGTTACCTCCTCATCCTCTTTTGCGAGGTAAATTCCTCCGATCAGTGCAGCGAGAAGCACGAGCGCTAGCACCTCGAATGCTACCACATAAGTCGTGAATATCTCTGTTCCGATGTGGACGATACCTGACGAATCGGTATCGGTGAAGGTCAACGGTTCTTCGACCCATGCAGTCCCCATGACTGACATCCCGACAACCGCCAGGAATAGCAGTGCCACGACCGCGTTGAGTATTTTATTAATCATATTCAACCTCCGACCTCTCGTGTGGTCAACATCACCGCGAATATTATCAGTATACCGATAGCTCCGATATACACGAATATCTGGACGATGCCAACAAATGCCGCGTTGCTCAGGATGTATATCATAGCCACTGCAGCGAACGCTCCGAGGAGATACAGTGCGCTGTGCACGATCTCCTTTGATGCGATCACCATAATTGCTGAAAATATCAGTACCACCGCAAGTACGGCAAAGACAATCATTTCAAAACTCTCTCCAAGTGTCATTTGTATCACCTTTATATCATTGAGAGTATCAGTAGCAGGACCACGAGCCCGAAGGCGATGACCTCTACTACGTAGTCTAGTGGTTTCATTTTCGATTCCATCTTCATTCCTCCTCGCCCATCAACTGCGCAGGACCGTATATGATCGCGTACCTGTCAGGCGATACTGCCTCCGTGTACTCTTTCGTCATTATAAGCGCGTCATTCGGGCACTGATCCACGCATAGTCCGCAGAACATACAGTGTCCGAAATCGATCATCGGGAACCAGCGCTTGTATCTGACGATCCTGATTGCACGTGTCGGGCAGACGCCGGCGCAGATGCCGCATCCGATGCACTTATCCCGATCGAGTTTGTGCATGCCCCGGTATCGATCCGATACTTCTGTCGGAACCTCCGGGTAGAGTCTTGTCACATTCGGTCTGAATGTGGTTTTTATCATTTCCTCAAAGTTTTTGAGTACCATTGTGATCACCTACCAGGGCCATACCAGCCCTAACATTACTGCCCATACCAGATTCACCATAGCAAGTGGCAGGAGAACCTTCCACCCAATCGAAGTGACCTGATCGATCCTGATTCTCGGCAGTGCCCATCTGATCATGATGACAAACATCATCACGAGCACCCATTTCGCCAGGAATACTGCGACTGGCAGCAATCCTAATAGCGGGATGTTTAAGTCAACGATGAACCCGGGAATATTCCAGCCTCCAAGGAAGATCAGAACCGCGATACACGATCCAAGCACCATGTGGATATACTCAGCAAAATATGCAAGTCCAAACCTCATACCGCTGTACTCTGTACCCCATCCTGCAATCAGTTCCTCCTCTGCCTCGTTCTGATCGAATGGCACACGTCCCATATCCGCAATCAGCGCAACTCCGAAGACTACGAATCCGAGCGGCATTACGAATGCGAACCAGACTACCGATCCTTGCGCATTAACGATATCAACGATGTTAAGGGAGCCAGTGACGATCACAACGCTTATGATTGTCATTCCAAGCGCAACCTCGTATCCGATCATGCGAGCGATGTTTCGGAATGCGGCAATAACTGCGAACTTGTTGTTCGATCCCCAGCCTGCCATAAATATTCCGATGATACCGATCGCGGATACCGCCTCAAGATAGAGGATACTGATATCGAACTGCGTAACTGCAAGCGGATAAGTGGTTCCGTTGAAGATAAACGCCCCGAACGGGATTGCGATGATCATCATCAGCGCTGACCCAAACATCAGCACCGGCGCGGCAGCCCAGACAGGACCGTCAACCTTGTCCGGTTTTATGTCCTCCTTTGTGAAGAGCTTGATCGCATCAGCGATGAGTTGGAGCAGACCAAACCTTCCGCCGACGCGGTTCGGTCCGATTCTGGACTGAATGTCGCTTGCGTACTTTCGCTCAAGCCATACCGCAAACATCGCAGCGACCATCATTCCGCCCATTGCACAGAGTCCAAGGACTCCTCGGATCCACGGGCCCCACCAGTTTTCGTTTCCAAGTATGGTGTATAAAATTCCAAGTAGAATGTCCATCTGTTCTTCTAACATTTCTTACCTCCTACCTGCTTATCTGTCAGCCTCACTGTTGCACGAGTCCATCGATGCTGCGATTGCCGGGACGTCTGCGATATACACGTTCTTGAGCATCGGCGGCAGCCCCTGCATCAGGGCAAAGGCAGGACCTCTGATCTTGACGCGGTACGGCTTGTCTGTGCCATCGCTTACAATATACATCGCCATCTCGCCTCTCGGATCCTCGATTGGCACATACGCCTCTCCTGGCGGGACTCTCATCGATGGAGTCCGTCTTCCGTACGGTAGTTCATCAGGGAATAGCGGTCCCGGTTTCATCTGGTCGAGTGCCTGCTCGATGATCCAGCAACTCTCCTGCATCTCGTTCACACGAACCATTACCCGGTCGAAGATGTCTCCGTTCTTTGCGGTCTGCACCTTAAAGTCGATATCCGAATATGTGAGCGTCGGGTAGACCTTGCGCACATCGTAATCGATCCCGCTTGCACGGAGCGCAGGTCCTGTGAGACCGGCTTTCATCACATCCTCCTTTGTGAGCACACCAACGCCAACAGTCCTCATCTTGTAGGTGCGGTCGCTTTCAAAGAGTTCCTTGTACATCTCGCACTTCTCGTTTACCATGGAAAGCACATCGATCGCCTTCTCGCGCCATCCTTCAGGAAGATCCTCACGCACGCCCCCGAATCGTGGGAAGCAGTGAGTGATCCTTGCGCCAGTGATATCCTCGATCAAGCCGAGAACGTACTCTCGCTCCCTGATCATGAACAGGAACATCGTGACAAAGCCGAGATCGGTTGCGTACTCGCCAGTCCCAAGTAAATGGCTCTGGATTCGAGAGAGTTCCTGCATGATCACCCTGATATACTGTGACCGTTCAGGCGGCTCGATATCGAGTAATCGCTCAACTGAACTTACGTAAGCCTCATTGTTTGAGAGTGATGCAAGATAGCATATCCGATCCGTTATCGGAAGACCCTGAATGTAGGTCATGCTCTCAAGGATTTTCTCGATTCCTTTGTGTCCGTAGCCCATGTAGAGCTTTGAGTCCCTGACAGTCTCGCCACTGAGCTTGAGATCGATCAGGAACGGTCCTGGCTGTATCGGATTCTGCGGACCGATATGAAGCATCATCTCGGTATCATCGAGCTTATACGCATCTTGCTGCGGCTCGTGGATGTATTCGGCAGCCAATTGCCGCATCCGTTTCTTAACGTCGTGTTTGTTAACCATCTTGACCACTTACTCCAGATAATGCCTCACAGAGGGCCACGACTTCCATTCAAGCGGGTACTTCTCCTCGATAATGCTTTCCTGATCATCCGAGTATGGATATTTCGCAGTCGTCTGCGGATACTCCTGATAATCCTTGCGCAGTGGATATTCGCCTATCATATCGTCTGATAAGACAAGTGGCGTCAGTTCAGGGTGTCCATCGAAGTGGATGCCCATGAACTCGTGGACCTCTCGCTCATACCAGTTCGCATTCCACCAGACCGGAATAACGGTGTCAATCGATGGACTCTCATCCCGCACAACGTCCGCCTTCAGCTTCACGATCACTGAATGGTCGTACGATGCGAGCATGTACACCACCTCGAACTTGTTCTCGTCCGGGAAATCGAGACTCGTAATTCCGGATAACCTGTTGAATTGTAGATTATCTTTCAAGTATGAGCAGATATCGACAATCGTTCCCTTATCGACGTTTGCACAGACGATATGCGGCGGCTGCGAATCGATCAGAGCGTCCGCAACAGCGCCCGAGAACTGAGATTTCAACGAATCAAGTACTGTCTCTCCGTCCATCTCATTTCACCCCGTACATCGTGCCCTTGTCGGTCTTCGCCTTGATCTTCTTCTGGAGTTCTATGAACCCCTGGATCAGTGCTTCGGGTCTTGGCGGGCATCCGGTGATGTAGACATCAACCGGGAATATCTCGTCGATGTTCTGCAGCGTGTTGTACGACTGGTAGAACGGTCCGCCACTTATTGAGCAGTTGCCCATACAAATCACCCATTTTGGCGAAGGCATCTGTTCATACAGTCGTTTCAGCGCCGGGAAGTACTTACGGACAATGTACCCACTGATCACCATCACGTCCGCGTGTCGCGGCGAACATCTCGGAATGATTCCGAATCGATCGGTGTCGTAGTGGGAACAGCCCGCGGCGATCATCTCGACGCCACAGCACCCCATCGGCTGGGTCATAAACCAGAGCGAATTCTTCCGCCCCCAGTTTATGACATCCTGCGCCGGCGATTTCTTGAGAAACTCATGAATCGCGCTCGTCGTGGTGGTTATCACCTGCATTGGTGTTCTAATGTCTTTTGGCATAATAACCTCCTTTTCAACGCGTCCACGTAAACGCGCCTTTCTTCCATGCGTAAATATCTCCGATTACCAGTGCGATAATAAGGAATATAGTCATCGCAACAACTGCCACCATGGTAAATCCGGGAATCGCTTCCAGAACTACCGAACTCTTGTAACAAACAGCCCACGGATATAAGAAAAGAACCTCGACATCAAAAAGCACAAAAACGATCGCAAGTAAGTAGTACGAAATGTTGAATCGCACCTGTGCTTCGCCTATCGGATCTTTCCCACCCTCGTAGGTCGTGTTCTTGAATCTGGCTGGGTTTCTCGGAGTGATCTGCTTTACAATAAACATGATGACGAACGGTATAACCAATGCCAAAATGAGCATAACCGCAATCGGTATGTAGTCCAGTATCGCATCCGTCATCGTGTCAACCTCCTGATCATATCTTCAAGCCTCCTTTGATATACGCTTATGATATATAGTCATAATCGACCTATATTGTCACGTTTCTATGACTGTACCATAGTATAAAAGGTTTATCATATCAAGATAAGGTCAACTTATCGGATGCCGTGGCGGATTTCAAGTGATGGAAAAAAGATTAATAAGGGCGGTGTTGATCTGACGATAGTTGGCACATTCCCACACTCATGGGCACATCACGGGTTAGGGGTTACCCGCTCCCGCCAACCATCGCGCGGTTTACAAGAATGTGTGGCGAGCCATCACTCACAGGCACTGCCTGCCCGCTCTTTCCACACCTGCCCGAATGAAACGCGAGATCGTCTCCGACCGCTGTTATGTTCTTTAAGATCTCAAGCGTCTGCCCGGAGAGCGAGACGTCCCGCAACATCTCGCAGATCTCGCCATTTCGCACCACATACCCGAGTTCGGCATTGAACTGGAAGATTCCCTCGCCTGTGTTGACCTGCCCGCCGCGTGATCCTTTAAGGTAAACACCGTCCCTTAGTTCCTCGAGTATCTCCTCAAAACTCATATCGCGGTTTGCGATGAACGTGTTGCTCATTCTCGGTATCGGAATGGCGCACCCTTGCGCACGCGCGTTTCCGCCACTAATACTACCATCATCACTATTACTACTACCACTACCATCGCTGCCACCGAGCCTGCCTGCAGTCTCTCGCGAGTGCAGATATGCGGAGAGTACGCCGCGATCGATCAGTGTCGTCCGTTTCGCAGGCACGCCCTCCGCATCGAACGGATAGTACCCGTACTCGTGCATCGTCGGGTCATCGTAGACCGTGACGTGCTGCGATGCGATCTGTTCCCCTATTTTACCAGCAAGGATCGAGGAGTTCTCGAGTACCAGATCCGCCTCCGCTGCATGTCCGACCGCCTCGTGGATGAAGACGCCGGCAAGTTCGGGATCGAGTACACACGGCATGATTCCGCCCTCCGGCTGTCGTGCAGATAGTAGTTCTGCCGCGGTCCTCCCTGCCTTCTCTGCAAGAGCGAGAGCGTCGTATTTTTTGAACAACTCGTAACCGCAGACGCCGAATCTGCTCTTCCTTCCGGACTGGTACGTCGCGCCATCGGATGCGACCGCTGTGATGCCAAAACCGGTACGGAACATCTCGTGTTCGAGATCGATCCCCTCCGAACTCTGGTACCGGACTTTGGCGCATGATTCGGAATAGACCGCAGTTGTGCTGGTAACGCCATCGGTACCTGCATGCCGCTCGATATCCCTGATCAGTTCGATCTTTTCCTCGATCGGGACGTTTCTTGGATCTTCTTTTACGGTTAACTCTGCCGGTGCAGCCGCTTCTCCGATCGGAGCCAGATGCACCGCCTCTCTCGGAACGGTCCTGTTGATGCTTGCAGCGAGTTCCTCTGCCGACCGGAGTGCCTGGTCAAGGTTTGCCAGGTCATCCGTCGTCACAAAACCCCACGAACCCCCGGAGAGCGCACGGATGCCCGCGCTGCTCGTAAAATTGTTTGTTATCTCCTCGATCTTTCCGTTATCGAGCACGATGCTGGTGGAATACCCGGACAGGATTCGGATATCGTAAAAATCACAATGCATAATCTATCTCTTCTTGCTGATGCGCATATATCTTTGGGGTGCAAAGCTAAGAGTGGATGCGCCGACCGGGGATCGAACCCGGACTTGGGGCTTGGAAGGCCCCAGTCATAGCCATTAGACCATCAGCGCTTTTGTAGTATTTTGGTACTCTTGATACTTGAGGATTTAATACTATCGATCATCCGGGGGTATTGCCTTAGCACGGCACCGGGTCAAAACTCGTGCACCTCCGTGCGGTGAAACGGTACTTACCGCTTTTAGTTGGGGCCCAGGGGCTCAGTCTGTAGCACCCCCTGCAGCCCCGAGCATCAGGATGGCAAAACGTCCCGACACAAAAGCCAGTCCATTCATCACATGCATCGAGATCAGACCCACACACAGCCCCAGAATTGAGCAAATCACTGCTTCGTTGAGGGTGTCGATCTGCCAGGAGAAGATGTATAGTTGATACTCCGGGTCGGCATAGGTGAGGGGTGCAAACACCAACGCTCCAGTCAGAACGATCAATATGAAGGAAACTGCAAATGAAAGAATGCCGAGCGGAAACCTGGCAAAAAGGTATGTCAGCCCTTTCCAGGTCACAGGGTTACGCAGGTGAGCTTTGAGCCGCACCCATGCACCCTGTCCTGATGCGGTATCGCGTGACATCGGGGGAATGTCTACATGCAGCAGCCAGATTGCGAGTTGACGTTCGAACGCCACGAGTAGCCACCATGCTGCAAGCATAAAGAGCAGGATCGGGATACCTATCCAGATGATCAACAAGCTAAGCCCCAGCAACAGTCCGGTCACCAGGAAAACGAAATAGGCGGTTCCGAGGGGGAAGGAAAGTAGCAGGTAGATGATGTTGAGATAAGTTTGTCCTCTGGCGGCAACACCAAAGAACCGCTTCACAATGTCAGTCATTTCGTTCATGTTAATTGCCTCCTTCGCCTGTCCAACAAGCTTCCTATCCCCAACCCGATGATTATCCCAAATCCCGTAACTGTGAAAAATAACGCATTGTTCGTGATGACAAATGCTGTTATTCCAATTCCGCTTCCAATAAACATTCCAAAGAGCATCCCAAGCTCTGTATAGCTGTATTTTTTCATCTTATAATTTTCCCCAGTTTCACTGCGGTCCCATAAGCCAGCAACTCTGCGGCTCCTGCCATTGTCTGGGATGTTGTAAACCTGACATTTACTACGGCATCCGCATCCAGTCTTTTTGCGTCATCTACCATTCTGCTCATGGCTTCTGCCCTTGCATCTGCAAGCATCTCCGAATATCCGTGCAGTTCTCCTCCAACTATGCTTTTCAAGCCAGCCATGACATCTTTCCCAACATGCTTGGCTCTTACAGTATTTCCAAATACGATATCTAAAGTCTCAACCTCATATCCCTGTATGTATTCAGTTGTTGTTACTATCATGATCTCATCTCCTGGCAACGCATTCCTGTCCGCGCCAGATTGATCCGTGCTCGATTGTGATCTGATACTCAGGAGTGGCTGATCGATGCTGCGCTGTATCGGTGTTCTCGTCCTCTCGATGTAGCAGTGCTCTCTTCATGATACACCCGAACGGGTTTTCATCCGGTCGTTGTTCGTTGTTGTGGTGGGCGTGGTTGTTCATGTTGTTTGCCTCCTTTTGTTCAGACTTATCGATTTATCGACTTGCCTGATTGTATAATTGTAGGTGACAGTACTTAAACTTTTCGATTAATCGAAAAGTGTTATGATAGAATGCGGTACCTAACAACAAAATGCACCGATATAGATATTTTCCGGGAGTGCGTATTCTTTCACCCCTTATTTGTCAGGATGTACTTACATAGAACTCTTCAGAACGAGCGATCTTTGACTACATAAAAAAAAGTTAAAATCCGCAAACGTTATCTGCCATCACGAGAAAAATATTGGCAGGAGAAATGTACATGGATGGAACTATTCGGGCTAATATTAGTACGGGATTACCTGTTGCAATCGTATTAAAAAAGGACCAAAAAACAGGTAAACTTACAACAGGAGTTGTTCAACGCATACTAACGAATTCTCGGACACATCCACATGGAATTAAAGTTCGTCTTGGAAGTGGTGAAATCGGCAGAGTAAAAGAAATTTTAGATCAGAACGTTTAGATAGATTTTTCAAAAACTATGCTTTTATATATTTCTCTTTCAGGGAGAATACTCGGCATCAAATTCTGCCGATACTACGCCATAAAACGTTTTTTGCTTACCATTTTCACCCCTCCTGCTCACTGTTTCGCCTTTGTCGTGCCTGCGCCGACGCCCACGAAGATGAGAGACAGAGCACCAATTGCCGAGATGTGTTCTGCTGGCAACACCCCCCTAATGTAGCATATTGCCCCACCAACAAACAGAACCGTTCCAAGTATCACCAGCAATTCGCTGATCTTTGATTTTGCTCTTGTGTTCATGAATTTCACCTCCTTTCACGCTATCGTCGTAACGATCCGCTCCTTGCTTAAATATCTGGTCAGGTAGCTTATGAGTGCCAGCAAAAGCACTGCTGCGATAAGCATTCCCCCAACCATAGTCCATGAAACCGCATATCCTCCGCTGATCACATTCTTATTAGCAATCGAGAACGCGAAAAATATCGCAACAAATATTGAGATGTTCAGGATCTGGTTTTCACGCATTCCGAGCAGTAAGTGACCAAAACCCAGGAGACCTACGGCAACAGCTATGAACGCCGGTACAACGAGAAAGATATGGAGGAGAATAGCAGGCGATGGCAGCAGGATTGAAGCCGCGAAGATATTTGCGATCACCGTTATCAAAGCAGCCGCCAGCAGTGCGATTAAGTAGGCGGGAATGGTGACACCAAGTACTTTTCCTGCCCAGATCTGTCTCAAGCTGAGAGGTGTGCACAGCAATGTTTCTATGATGCCCCCCCTCTTCTCATTGAAAAAAACCTTTCCCGAGAACAGGTATGCCATGAATATGCCCAGCATCAACACAAAATAGAAAAGCAGGTTATTAAATTGATCAAATACCAGAGATTCCTCCGCCGTCAGGATAACCGGTGCAGTCATTACACTGAACCACAGGGCAAAGAATATGCCCACAAGCATCTGACTTCTGGTCCTTATAATCCCATTCATCTCCTTCTCGGAAACGATGAGTATTTTATTCATTCGTATTCCCCCTCCGCCGCACAATATCAAGATAAACCGCCTCCAGGGACTTCGTGGCATTCTTCACCTCTTCCACTGCTATGCCGTTTGTTACAAGCATTCCGAGAACCGTCGAGGGACTCTCGCCGTTTAAGGTGACGGTTACTCTCCTGTCGTCCCGCTCGCAATCGTATGCGTGATCCTGCGAAGTCAGGAGGTCAAGCGTCCGCTCTGCATATTCTGTGTCAATGAGCGTGATCTCGAGAACTGGTTTGTCATGCGACCTTCTCAGACCAACGATTGTGTCGCAAGCCCTTATCCGCCCGCCCTCCAGTATCGCGGCATTCGAGCATACCTTTTCGACCTCTGCAAGGTCGTGGGTGTTTAAAAATACGGTCATGCCCTCATCTTCCGAGAGCCTGAGTATCAGGTCCCTGACAATAATCCGGGACTCGGGATCGAGACCGGACGTGGGCTCGTCAAGGAAGAGGATCTCAGGATCGTTAATCATCGCCCTTGCAAGCCCGAGTTTCCGTTTCATGCCTGTTGAGAACCTGCCGACTTTCTCTTTCCTGCGGTCAGAAAGTCCTGCGAACTCGAGAAGTCTCTCGATCTTCTCAACCCTATCAGACTCAGGAACTCCGTAGAGCCGTGCGTAGTACAGCAGGTTCTGGTATGCGGACAATCGCTCGTATAACCCGTTGTTCTCCAGAAGAACTCCGATCCTGCTTCGAAGATCACTATTGGAATCATCGGGTTCCTTTCCGTTGATCAGCGCTTTCCCTGACGTTGGCTTCAGGAGACCTAGCATGATCCGCATAGTTGTCGTCTTACCTGAACCGTTCGGACCAAGATATCCGAATATCTCACCTTTCCGCACCTTGAAATTTATTTCATCGAGTACGGGCGATCCGTTGAAGCTCTTTGCCATGCCCTGTATCTCGACCGCGTTCATATAGCGCACTTCCCACGGCTCTGTTCAACACGGCTCGTATCTGGTCTTGTGCTCAGGACATCCACAAGCGACGGTAGTTTTCGCAGCCGGATGATCCTTGATGCTTTTTCGTTCTTCATCTTTCTCACCTTCTTTGTTCGGACTGGTCTTTTCAGCGACCTGTCTGATACTACGTGTGTAAGTAATGATACTTAAACATTTCGATTAATCGAAATGTATTGTGATGAGATGTGGTGCTTCAACAGAATCGAAAAATCGGTTACGGATCATGTTGCCCGATGCAACGGATGAGTATGGAATCGTGGAAGTGGGATAGATACGGCAGAGCCTTTACTTATATTATTTTCCATCAGCTATCATTTTTCAAAAATATTATCCGTTTGCAGTTCGAACGTATCCCCCATACCGTTGACATCTACAGTGTAAACGCCTGCTTTCAGTCCGACCGCATCCAGCGCGACAACTTCCTCAAATGGCGTCATTACCTGTGCACACATTGCGTCAGCAGGTCTGGATGTGGTTATGGTGACGAAGAACGTATCTCCTTCACGTCTCGTCGCAACTTTGTCAACTTTCGTACAACTATCGGGATGTTCGCCTCTTGCAACAGCGCGTATCTGGACCGGAAATGATTCAAGCAGCAGAATTTCAATGTCATTTACGTTAGCTAAATTGGCTGCTGCGTCCTCTGCAACAATTTTTTCGATATTGCTCGCCCAGAAAGTGGTGCTCGGAGCAGTTCCAGTGCTTGACCTGAGTTCACCAGTTACGACGACCTGGTCACCATTTTCGATTCCTTCTACGCTTACCGCAGGTCTTTCTGTCCCGCCGTCCTCTTTCATCATGTAATACCATACCTCCAACCTTTTCCCGTCTGAAGTCAATGCAAAGCACGGGCAGAAAAGTTCACCCAGTGCGCTTACATCCCCATGAACGTTGACTTCTGTTTCGTACACAGGACTATCCAATAGCTCAGAAACACTCAGAGTCCCATCGGATCCTGTTGTAGTGGGCGTTGGGGCAGGGGCGGGCGTGGGTGTGGAAGTGGGCACGTACGGTGGCGTTTTCTCCCCGACACACCCCGCAGATATCAAGACCGCTACGGTTGTTACGATGACTGTCAAGCCGGTCATGAATTTCTTTTTCGTCGTTTTCATAGTTCTCGCCCCGGGACTCGGATGTTGTTGAACTGCACCTCGATGCCCTCATCGATCGTGATGATCGCACTTCGCCCCTGCGACGCCTGCCCGACATTCACGATTCTGGTCCCCTGACGGGTCATCTCGCCCTGGTCCTCATGGATGTGCCCGCAGACGATCAGATCGACCTTGCCGATTGCACGTGCAAGCGCATCGCTTCCAGCGTTTCCGCCCGGTATCCGGTCGAGCGTGTTCTTCGGGGGCGCATGTGATAGCAGCACGATCGTTCCGCCGTCCTGGTCTGCCCGGATCAGGAGATCCTCGAGCATCGCCCCGATCTCGTCTTCGGATCGCTCGAATGGCGTATCAAATGGCGTTTCATTCGATCCGCCGATGCCTGCGAATGTGACG
>JAUWGA010000021.1 GCA_030606635.1 Methanosarcinales archaeon | reverse complement strand
ACGCCCACGATCGCATCCGCATCCAGTCCATCTGCATCCTTAATCATGCGCTTGAATGCGATATCCCTCGAGTCATCCATCATCTCGGTGTATTCCTTGATCTCGCCGCCGACCACGTGCCTGAGTACTGCCGCGATGTCCTTGCCGATGTGCTTTGCACGTATAACGCTCCCTTTCACAAGACCGAGTGTCTCTGCGATCTTCTTTCCCTCGATTGTCTCGGTTGTTACAACTATCATATCCCTTCCTCCTTGATCGCTCTCAGTCTATCCCGTATCACATATATGAGCGCAAGCCCAAGTCCGATAACGATGAGCGCGAGCGCGATCTTGATGATGGGCGGGAGATCCGATCCCGCGAGATGGTAGATCCCGTAGGATACAAGGATCATTGCCCCGACTCCAAGCAGAGCAAGCCCTGAAAACAGGAGTTTGTTCATGAGGGGTTGTATGTGGATGCGCTATATAAATGCTCTGTTATTCACTATTCACTTATTCGCCCATCCGCACGATCGATTACAATCCTATCGCCTTCGGAAACCCGATTAAGAACGGTAGCATCGCCGATAATCCTCCCAAAGACGTTGACCGCGCTTGCAGGACGGATCTCGTCACCAGTGCTTGCCAGGGTCGGTCCAAAGAAGATGCAGAATGCTTTCTGCGGCAGCCAGTACCCGAGATCGCCGATCTCGACGAGTTCCTTCTGGTTCTCTTCCGGTGCGATCACCGATGTCGAGAAGTATATCTCATCACCCCACCTGCTCACAATGCCTGTTATCGGCAGCGCTCCAAGGATTGCGGATACGGTCACAGGGCAGAGATCATCGAAGAGTTCCGCCTCAAGTTGGGCATCTCCTGCGTCCCCTATAACGATCCTAATCCTTTCCAACGACGTCACCGTCCGGCTCGAGTTCAGTAAAGATCTGCCCCTCGAAGGAATACACCACTGCGCCGGTGAGCCATGCATCAGGGAGCAGTCCCGCCTTTATGCAGGTCTGGCTGAGAAACTCCTCTGCATCAAATCCCCATTCTGTCGCCACCTGCGGAAGTAACAACCCCTGGTAGACGTCCTTTCTGACGATTAGCCCGTGCTTTCCAACTTCAACATGTTTCGGCATATCCGAAGGCATCGCATCGATTTTTGCAGGAGGCGTGAGTATAGTCACCTCAACTACAATCTCTTCCATCTCCTCGTATCTGACAGGCGGAAACCTCGGGTCGCGCACCGCAGCACTCACCGCAGAGTCCAGGATCGCATCCAAAAGTTGCATGATCGGCTCCGGATATCCGATGCAGCCGCGAAGGTCACCGTTCTTGTGCAGGGTAACGAATACGCCTCGCTTCTCACCAAAAACCTCTGGCAGATCGCCGGTTTCCACAACTTCTCTTGATAGGTTGGCTTTTATCGCTGACCGCGCCAGTCTGACCGCAATGGTCCCCTCATCTCTGTCGAGCATCGATATACCATTGCCATGAACTCTACATATACTTTGTCAGGTCTTGTCAGGCAGGGGCTGTCACCTTATGCTGCGTTCGGATCATGAACCCCGGACCATCTTCGCCCACCGCTCGATCATCGTTAGCCCCTCCGGCGTCAGTACAGACTCGGGATGGAAAAGCTCAAGTAGTTGACAGTAAATCATAATGATTGTGAATCAACAATTTACAGGACGGTTCATAAACCGTGATCGTGAATTGGGCTACCTCAACAGCAGGTATGAAAGCGGGAACCCGGAATTCATAATAATCTACGGGCGGCGCAGGATCGGTAAAACCCGTCTGATCACAGAATTTCTCCACGGAAAGGCAGGGATTTACTTCCTGCCCGCGGAATACAGCGAATCCGAGAATATCCTGATGTTGCAGCGGCAGATGGGGGAGCTCCTCGGAGAAGACTCATTCATAAAAATGAGAATCGGCGGGTTCGAAGAGTTGTTCGATGAGTTTTTCAGGTGGTATCGCGGCGAAGAGCGGATCATATTCGCAATTGATGAATTTCCATATCTCATAAAGCTAAACCGGGGAATACCGTCGTTTTTCCAGAGAATATGGGATTTGAACCTGAGCAAACGAAATGTAATGCTCATACTGAGCGGTTCCAGCATCGGGATGATGGAAACAGAGGTTCTTGGATACAAATCCCCGTTATACGGCAGAAGAAGCGGGCAGTGGAGACTCGATAAATTAAATTTTGAACATCTGGCAGATTTTTTCCCGAAATACACAACCGACGAGCTTATTCGAGTCTACGGATGCATGGACAGCATCCCGGAGTACATTCTGAAGTTCTCACCCGATCTTGATTTCCGGGAGAATCTCCGCACGAATTTCCTGTCGAAAGGCAGCTTCCTATACGAGGAGGCTGATATTCTACTCCGGGAAAAGTTTAGAGAGCCGCGAAATTACATGTTCATCCTCAAAACTATCGCAGAAGGAAGCAGAAAACTTTCCGAGATCGCAAATGCCACTGGTATCGACAAAGGCGCGCTGTCACGATACCTCCACAATTTAAGGCGTGTCGGGATTGTTGATTCTGAACTTCCTGCCACTGTCGCGGGCAAGTCCAAGCGATCGTTGTACAAGATAAAAGATAATTATTTCAAGTTCTATTTCAGGTTTGTGCTCCCGAATAAGAACAATATTGAGGCTGAAATCGATATCACACCAAAAATAGAGAAGGAATACAACCAATATCTTGGATTCGTCTTCGAAGATCTGGTACGTGATCTTATCATACGGAGAAGGCTCGACATTGGATTTTTACCGGACGATTGCGGAGCATGGTGGTATCGTGGCGATGAGATCGATATCGTTGCCACCGGGGCTGATACTGATGGCTCCAGGCAGTTGTTCGCAGGCGTGGTGAAATGGAGTAACCTCTCACGGCATGATGTAACAAGGATACTGGATGCTCTACATCGCAAATCCGACCTGGTTCGGTGGCACAACGATGCGAGGCGCGAGTATTACGGGATAATCGCAAAACGGATCGAGGACAAGGAGACGTTGCGGAGTGGTGGCGCGTATGCGTTCGATCTGGGGGATATTCTCAAGCACTGAGTGATGTTACGCCTCACCAGCCATCACCTCCACCCACCTCTCGATCATCGTTAGCCCATCCGGCGTCAGCACAGACTCAGGATGGAACTGCACGCCCTCGATCTGCCGCCGCTTGTGCCTGATCCCCATGACAACGCCGTCAGGACTGTGTGCCACAACCTCGAGATCAGGCGACACCAGGTCCACGGCAAGCGAATGATACCTGCCGCCAGTAAACGGATTCGGAATGCCAGCGTATATCCCGACCCCGTCATGATAAATCTCAGACGCCTTCCCGTGAACCGGACCAACAGATGCGTGCCCGACCGTGCCCCCAAACGCGACATTGATCGCCTGACAGCCGAGGCAGACGCCGAGCAGTGGAACCTCGCACTCGCGGATGATCTCGATGCACGATCCGATATCACGGGGATCGTTCGGATTCCCGGGACCAGGCGAGATCACGATCCCGTCCGGCTCGATTTCTCGAACTTCGTCAAGCGTTATCGTGTTCGGGACGACCACGGTATCCGGTTCGAAGATCGAGACATACTCGACAAGATTCCAGACGAACGAGTCCTTGTTATTCACGAACAGTATCTTCATTCGATCACCTTCATCATCGCAGCCATCTTGCGCTCGGTCTCCAGATATTCGTATGTGGGATCCGAGTCAGCAACGATTCCAGCCCCTGCCTGAATAAACATCCGGTCTCCATCAAGAACAATCGTCCTGATCACGATTGCGAAGTCGGCATCCTTGTTCCATGTGTAATAGCCAACTCCGCCCCCGTAAATCCCGCGGGCATCTTTCTCGAGTGCGTCGATAATTTCCATCGCACGGATCTTCGGCGCACCGGATAGTGTGCCCGCGGGAAAGATTGCGCGTGTCGCATCGAACGCATCAGAGTCGTCTCGCAGTATTCCTGTAACCGTGCTCTCGATGTGCTGGAGATGCGAGTACTTCCTGACAGTCATGAAATCCTCGACTTTGACCGATCCCGGCTTCGATACCATCCGCACATCGTTTCTGCCGAGATCTACAAGCATCACATGCTCTGCCCGCTCCTTTTCATCGCTCAGCAGTTTTCTGCCGAGTTCGGCGTCTTCCGCATCGGTCTCACCCCGCGGGCAGGTGCCAGCGATCGGGTTGGTGATCAATTTCCGGTTATGGACTGTGAAGAGCGTTTCAGGGCTTGCACCAACGATTTTAGTCTCCCCGAATTCGAATAGATACATGTACGGGCTTGGATTGACCTCCCGTAACCTCGTGTACAGTTCCACCGGGCTGTACGTGTTCGTCGCCTCGTATCGTCTGGACAGCACGACCTGGAAGATGTCGCCATCGACGATGTGCTGCTTCGCTATTCCGACCATCGCCTCGAACTCGTCCTGCTCCGTATTCGCGGTCATCTGACCGTGCCCGCCTCCAGATGTCTGCGCTCCCGAATTAAGTTCTTCCGCCCTTCTGATAGCAGAGATCATAGCCGCTGCATCAGATTCGGCGTTCCGGTACATTTTCGCAATCGCATCTCCACTAAAATCCTGTAAAAATTGAGTTAAGATGATATACACCTCTCCGGTCAGGTGATCGAAGACCACGGTATGTGTAATGAGCATGAACTGCGCATCCGGCGTTGCTGCATGATCGCGTCGTCTGATATCCATCCAGCAGTCGTATACGATATCGTAACCATGATATCCTATCGCGCCGCCAGAAAACACCTGTCGATCGAAGTTTTTCGTGCAGATGTAGGGCACGCTCGGTATGATCGGCTTTAACGCATCCAGAACGTCGTATTCCGGACGTATCACGCCACTTTCGTGTATGTCTGATAAATCTGCCTCGATCTGTCTGATAAGCGGCGTCGATCTCTCGTACGAGAGCGAGACGTCCCTCCCGCTTATCGTGATGACCGCGTCCGGATCGGAGCCCACGAACGAGAACCGTGCATGATGCTTCTCCTTTTCCACAGACTCGAGCAGATAGGAGTATTTCGGGCTCTCTGATTTTAGCACGGTGTACAGGTCGATAGGCGTGCATTGCGCGGTCGTTTTTGCGATCAACTGGATGATCGCGGGCGGTTCTATCGACTCGAGAAGCGTTGTCAGTTCCTGTGGGTTCGGGGTTATCATCGCATTCACCGTATAACTTTGTACAATAATGTTCATAGTTGTACCCCATATTTAAGGATTGCTCTGGCACCAAGTTGCCAGCCCGAACATTGCGACCCAATAACCCATCTTCTGCCCTGTATATGGGAATGTCCCACAAAAAGTCCGATCAGTCTGCCGCAAACAATCTTTTAACCCGCTGTGTTAGATGGAGCACCATGACCATCCACCACTTGAGTACCCCGCTTACCCTACCTGCGGTTGCCAGATTGCACGCAGGCGATCTTGTGTACCTTAGTGGAACAGTCATGACGGTCAGGGATCGGGCGTGCAACCGCATACTGGGGGCATCAGATATTCCATTCGATCTCGAGAACGCCGTGATCTACCACTGTGGACCGATTGTCAGAGAGGTAGATGGGTCGTGGGAGGTGATCGCGGCAGGTCCCACCACGAGCAGTCGGTTGAATTCACAGACCGCAGATATTCTGGACCGATTTGGCGTCCATGCCATAATCGGCAAGGGTGGGATGTCGATCGCTGATGCGATGCGGGATCGGTGCGCGTATCTTGCATACACTGGCGGGTGCGCGGCAGTGGCGGCAGATCACATCGACTCGGTGCGTGGTGTGAATTGGATCGATCTTGGCATGGCAGAGGCGGTCTGGGTGCTGGAAATGCGTGATTTCGGACCGCTCATCGTTGGAATCGATTCGCACGGGAGAAATCTCTTCGATGAGGTGCAGAGAAGGGCAGAGAAGCGACTGTTGGCGGTAGTTTGAGTGGATGGCGTTTGTCGGCTTCGCGGTGCTGCAGAAGATTTCATGATTTTCTCAGTTAAAATTGTGGGCGGAGATTGAACATAGACGCGACGATATCAGAAATCTTTATATACAACGGGTGCTGATGTTATGCTATCACCTCCATTTTCGTGGTCAGACATTCTGACCACGTTGTATTTGATGGAGACGGAAGATCGTTCCGTCTGACATTGGTCCTGATATTTGGTTAATTCCGATCGGTAGTGAAAACCTATCAATTCCAAATGTGTGCTTCAATTCTGGTTGATCCTGCCAGAGGTTACTGCTATCGGAGTTCGATTAAGCCATGCGAGTCTAAAGGTTTCTTCGGAAACCTTGGCGGACTGCTCAGTAACACGTGGATAACCTACCCTTGGGACTGGGATAACCCCGGGAAACTGGGGATAATACCGGATAGATCAGGGATGCTGGAATGCACCTTGATCCAAAGCTCCGGCGCCCAAGGATGGGTCTGCGGCCTATCAGGTTGTAGTGGGTGTAACGTACCTACTAGCCGACGACGGGTACGGGTTGTGAGAGCAAGAGCCCGGAGATGGATTCTGAGACACGAATCCAGGCCCTACGGGGTGCAGCAGGCGCGAAACCTTTACAATGTGCGAAAGCATGATAAGGGAACTCCGAGTGCCAGCATCTAATGCTGGCTGTCCTTGTGCCTAAAACGCACAAGATAGCAAGGGCCGGGTAAGACCGGTGCCAGCCGCCGCGGTAACACCGGCGGCCCGAGTGGTAGCCGCTATTATTGGGTCTAAAGGGTCCGTAGCCGGTTCGATAAGTCCTCTGGGAAATCTGGTTGCTTAACAATCAGACTGCCAAGGGATACTGTCGAACTTGAGACCGGGAGAGGTAAGAGGTACTTCAGGGGTAGGAGTGAAATCTTGTAATCCCTGGGGGACCATCTGTGGCGAAGGCGTCTTACCAGAACGGGTCTGACGGTGAGGGACGAAAGCTGGGGGCGCAAACCGGATTAGATACCCGGGTAGTCCCAGCCGTAAACGATGCTCGCTATGTGTCAGGTACGGTGTGACCGTATCTGGTGCCGTAGGGAAGCCGTGAAGCGAGCCACCTGGGAAGTACGGTCGCAAGACTGAAACTTAAAGGAATTGGCGGGGGAGCACTACAACGGGTGGAGCCTGCGGTTTAATTGGATTCAACGCCGGAAATCTTACCGGGGGAGACAGCAGCATGAAGGTCAGGCTGAAGACCTTACCAGATCCGCTGAGAGGAAGTGCATGGCCGTCGTCAGTTCGTACTGTGAAGCATCCTGTTAAGTCAGGCAACGAGCGAGACCCGTGCCCACAGTTGCCAGCATACCCTTCGGGGTGATGGGTACTTTGTGGGGACCGCCGCTGCTAAAGCGGAGGAAGGAGCGGGTTACGGTAGGTCAGTATGCTCCGAAACTCCCGGGCTACACGCGGGCTACAATGGTTGGGACAATGGGAATCAACACCGAAAGGTGAAGGCAATCTCCTAAACCCAATCGAAGTTCGGATTGAGGGCTGCAACTCGCCCTCATGAAGCTGGAATCCGTAGTAATCGCGTTTCAACACAGCGCGGTGAATACGTCCCTGCTCCTTGCACACACCGCCCGTCAAACCATCTGAGTGAGGTTTGGATGAGGGTCTTCCTGATGGAGGATTCGAATCTGGGCTTCGCAAGGAGGGTTAAGTCGTAACAAGGTAGCCGTAGGGGAATCTGCGGCTGGATCACCTCCTAATAACCGTGCACAAAATTGTGTACAACAACCCCCACTGCCGGTCGGAGATCATAGAATATCAGGATCAATACCCTTTTAGTTTTTCAGATCGCATCAGTAGAATATGGATGATTACGTTACCTACCAGACTGCTGGTGCTGACACCGGAAAAGTGGAGATCGCATTGCAAAGGATCGTGGAACTTTGCAAAGGGACTTTTGACTTCAGAAACACTATAGGAAAACCTGCGATCCCGATAGGACATTTCTCAGGGGTTATCGATATCGGAGATGGCAGAGCACTGGCGATCAAGACGGATGGAGTCGGGACAAAGGTCTTTATCGCGCAGGAGATGGAAAAATACGACACAATCGGCATCGATTGCGTTGCCATGAACGTAAACGACATACTCTGCGTCGGTGCTCTCCCGATCTCACTGGTTGACTACATCGCGGTTCAGGAACCCGATCCTGACCTTCTCGAAGCGATCGTGAAGGGCGTTGTGGAAGGCTGCAGGCAGGCAGGGGTAACGCTCTCTGGCGGAGAGATAGCGATCATGCCGGAGATGATCAGGGGACCCCGTGAGAACCGGGGTTTTGATCTCGTAGGGATGGGGGTTGGCATTGTTTCGAAGGATAAGATCATCACTGGAGATACAATCGAAGAAGGAGACGTGATACTCGGTCTTGCGAGTTCGGGAGTTCATAGCAACGGGATGACGCTTGCAAGAAAGGTTCTCCTGAATAAATTTGGCGCTGATGAGTATGTTGACGAACTTGGAAGACCGCTAGGCGATGAACTGCTCGAACCGACGAATATCTATGTAAGAGAGGTTAGAGAGATGCTTGATTCCGGCCTGGATCTGAGATCGCTTGCACACATAACCGGCGACGGGTTCTTGAATCTCAGGAGAGTTAGCAGGGACTGCGGGTTCAAGATCGATAATCTACCAAAAACGCCTCCGGTTTTTGAGTTGATCCGGAAACACGGACCCGTGAGTGCTGCAGAGATGTACCAGGTCTATAACATGGGGATCGGGTTCTGTATTGTTCTGCCAGCGGATGAGGTAGATTCCGCGGTGCAGATCGCAGAAAAACACGGTAAGGACTGCTACGAGATAGGCAGCACATTTAAGGATCCCGCGAAGACCGTGATCCTCGAAGGGGAGCGTCTGCGAAGCGCTGGCAGCCAGTTTGTGGAATATTAAGTGAGCGCCCCTCGAATCTCCTGGCGCGCGGCAAACATCTCTATCAGGACCTCGTCCTCATGATCCACGGGCGGTTCAGCGAATATCCAGACCTGATCCTCGCCGCCATGCACGATTCTTGGACATGCAAGCATATCCGTGCTCGACAGCCGGTATGCTACCTCAACTCCACTCGGTGCGATCCATGCGCGTGTATCTGCAAGTTTCGAGACCAGTTCGCCCCAGTCGAACACCCCTTCTGTTTTGACAATGGCGCTTAGATGCACGCGCTCTCCGGAAACCTGCTTCTCGACATCTCTTCTGAACCGTGCGTATAGTGGGTCGCCCCGGTCCACCGACGCCGCGCCCTTCCTTATGAAACGCTCTGCCACGTCAGGGAAGAACGGAGCAAGATTGCGGTCATCGGGTCGCTTTGTTGCGAGCGACACCCCGACAAATGAGATTGCGCTAAGCGATACCGCTATGAGGACGCCATGCTCGATCAAAAATGGGGATATCGCGTCGAGTTTTCCGAGGTGTGTAACCTCCGCGATGATCAGCCCGATCTGGGCGGTGCCGCCGATCACGAGTCCTGCAAGCGCTCCTTTCGCGGTTGCGCGCCTCCAGAAGAGCGCGCCCATGATCGGGAAGAAGTACGATGATGTGCCGATGACGGTTGCCATGATGACCGCGTCCAGTATCGTCTCGACGTGCATCGAGATTGCGGCAGAGATTACGAGCATCACGACGATGAGCGCGCGATTCACGATCCGCATCTCCTTCATCGTCGCATCGGGCTTTACGAACCGCTGGTAGATGTCCCTTGATATGCAGGATGCGCCCGAGGTTGCAAACGTGTCTGCGCAGGACATCGCGGCTGCGGCAAATCCTATCGCAATTACAGCGATTGCGACCGGTGGAAACGTGTCCTGTATGAATATGAGGTAGAGTTGTTCGGCACCATGCAGGTCTGCCGGTACCTGATACATCGCATTAAGCCCGATCGCTGCAAGGAAACAGGCAAAGAATACGGCAGCGATCAGCACTGAACCGAGCATCATGCCGTACCGCGCCGATTTCACGTCTCTTGCCGCCCATACACGCTGCCACGGATCCTGTTCCGTGATCCATCCCGGAAGCATCGCGATCATCATGATAAACACTCCAATGATCCCGCCGAGCGCAAAGATGTCCCAGAAACCGGTATCCATCCCGGTAAAGAGGTCAGATACAGCCACGCCTGTATTCTGCGTCGGAATGTAGAGTGCTGCAGCCCCGATCAGGAGCGCAAGCGCGGCAAGGAAGACAAACTGAATCGCATCGGTCCATATTACCGCTCTGAGTCCGCCAAGCGTCACATAGAGCGAGATTGCAACCACCATGATCAGTACGGCATAGATCGGCGAGATGCCGTAGAATACGGAGAGTACGTAACCGAACCCCTTGAAATCGGTGACCGCAAAGAGGATCATCACGATCGTGATCGCTATCGCAATCGGCGCACGCAGCAGTGGACCGTACCGAAGTTCGATCAGTTCCGGCTGGGTCAGTGACGGGAGACGCTTGATCCGCGGGACGAGGAGCGCAATTACAGCAAGCGCGATGATATTTGGCGCAACAAAGATCCAGATCGATCCCGTGCCAATGAAGAGGAACAGCCCGGTGACGAAGAATAGGGCTCCTGCAGTGAGCCACGATGCCGCGGCAGACATCCCGATGTTCCTTGCTCCGATCTCTCGCCCTGCGATCCAGAAATCAGTCATCGTCCGCTGCTTCTTTGCGAAATGCCACCCGACAGCGATCAACGCTGCGACATATATTATAAGTAGTGCTATAAATGTATACATTAGCTCACCGGGGTCAGTTTTACGTCTTTATATCGACGTTTGAGAGATCGAGTTCGATTACATATATATCTGTCGCCACTTCCGGTTTATAGCAGATTTGAGGGGATTTGCCGCGAGATTCTATTAAAACATCTCGTATAAACGTACCGCTGGACCCAATATTGACATTGCCACCGGCACAAAGCCAGAATGCCCCTTCATCTCAACAAGGTCAGTTTGACATCCTTGTATCCGCGTCTGACATCCGGTTCGATCACATATACACTCGTCGTCGGCTTCTCGCCATAGAGTATCATTGTGTCATTATATTTATTGAGTCTCATATGGATATCTGAGATGTTCGCAAGCGTTTTTTTGATCTCGGGAGCGAGGCTGTGTTTGCATATCGCTATCGTCAAGATATTATTCGCAGCGGTGTACTTCTTGTCCGAGAGAATCGTCCTTTTAAGCGCCTGCATACCGAGCATCGTCTCAAGAATCTCGTAATCCACGATCTTCACGACGTCTCCGCCTTGCTCTGCCCGCAGTTTCGCAAGCTCCTGATCCAGTATATTGAAGTTGCTTGAGAAGCGTTCCTTGTCATAAGCCACGACGAAATCCTCGGTCACTGGCTCTTCGGGATTCTCTTCGGTCACGACCCGAAATGAGTTCAATTTGTCGCTCAACCCGTACTCGAAGACGTTGTTCTTGACCTCGCTTGGGCCTGCGCCGCTGACCGAGAGTATGACCGCGCTACCGTTCTGGCTCACAATGTTTGCAGCGGTCAGCATCGGCAGTGTGTAGAAGAAGTTATCGACATTCTCACCCGTTTCCAGCAGGATATAACTCCCGATCCGGTATCCTCCGAATATCTCATCCAGATCACGGTTTCCGGTCGAATATTGCGTCTTGGTATTTGGGATCGGCTCAAACGGCATATACTCTTCCGGATACATGACCTCAAACGCATTGAAACTATGGAATCTCCCGTTTTTCAGAGTGAACAGGTAATTCGGTTGGTTTATGGCGGTACCGCGCAGTTTATCGACGGACAGCATCCGCATACGTCTGCCATCGCTATCTATCTGGTGCAGCGAGATCACGCCGTCTGCGAGATAGTCGATCTCCGTCTTCTCCATCTTCTCAAGGACGATGACGACTTTGGTATGTGCAGGTTCGATCAGGCACCGGTTGATGAGACCGACGAAAAACTTTTCACTCACTTTATATTTATCGCACAACCCTTCGATGCTGTCCAGCACGAGCAGTGATTTCTCAGGCAGGAACGCATCAACCCGGTCACAGACCTGGTCAAATTCGGTTATATCAGTCCGGTCGGGATCGTCAAGCATCCCGTACATCTCGAAAGCATCCCTTTCGACACGCAATTCCGTATCATCCTCTTTCTTAAAGAATTTGTCCCAGAACGTGTCTTTCGATTCGATGACATTTATCTCCTCTTGTCTTTGACGTAGTCGTGGAAAATACCGGTAGACTGCATCGGTTGTCGACCGTGTTGTAAGGTACATGGGATTGCAATCCAGGAACGCATCCATCAGTTCAAGTGTCAGAATGGATTTGCCAGTACCCGGATTTCCCTGTATAATCAGTGAACTGCCCCCCTCATGAGACAGAAAATTCTTTATCTCTTCTGGAATCATGTACTGATATATATGTCTTGATTCTTAATAACTTTTTGGATTTCACGGGACCGCCAACTTGTCGTTGTGCTTGCATCACACATCGCCAAACTCGACATCGAGGACAGGGAGTTTTCTCCGCGCTCCATAAGCATCATAGCACGTCCAGCTATGCTCGTTGTACGGGAAACCGGCTATGATGTGGCAGTTGCCGGTCCGTGTAAATAGGGACAGATCATGCTGCGAGGGTCTGGTATTCGGTGTCGGGTGGCTATGCACCGAGCCTGCGACTGAGATCATCGGCAGCATGTAGATGTGCATGACCGCGCTCACCTCGGACGACTCGGTTCCCGGCAGCACGACCACTTCGGTGATAATCCCATCCTCTGCGCGCAACAACCCCGCGAATTCGTTCGGTGCAGTCGACTTGCTCACTTCGAGTATGAACTCGAGTGTCTCACGTGCAATTCCCCTGATCTCTTTTGCTCGCATCTCTACGGACCCGCCGGGATTCGAACCCGGGACGTCCGGCTTAGAAGGCCGGCGCTATATCCTGGCTAAGCCACGGGCCCTTGGCTTCGGATATGTATGTGAATCGGTGCTGGTGTTAATAAACCCTGTCCCCCGGCTTTCTACCGGGACTGCCAACTTGCCCCACTTACTCCGATGCTTGTACCGAACACGAATGCACACAAAGGACAAACCTGAATTGCGACCCACAAGTTACCTAAGCATGTATCTGTACCGGAAGATTCCTGAACGAATCAACAACCAGCCGGGACAACGCCTCACTCTTATCAACAGACGTCATCATCGTATCCGCACGCACGATCTCGACGCCACCGCCGATACTGATCTCGATATCATCCCTGTCGATTATAAAGACGTCCGGAAGATCGCCCAGAAGATCGCGGTAACAGTCGAGCACGCCTGCCGAGGATACCTCGTACCCGCACGCACGCATGAGTCTTCCGGCAGGTCCGCTGACAGGCGCATCGCCGATGATCGGGCTTATCGCAACCACCATCTTCTCGCGCAGGATCTCGCGCATCCCCGGCATCCTCAGTATCGGACCGATGCTTGTTATCGGATTGCTCGGACCGATGAGGACCGTATCGTCGCTATCAAGAGCGGAGAGCACCGCATCAGACGGCGCGGCGGCGTCGATGCCGTGGATGTTTACGTCGAGCACGTCAGGATCGCCTCCATGCGTGATCCAGTATTCCTGAAAGTGCATCTCGCACTCCGGCGTGGTGATGTGTGTTGCAACCGGGCAGTCGGTCATCGGAAGAATGTTGGCTCGTATGCCAGATGAGCGTGCCAGTTCACGGATCGCTTCTGTGAGGGCGCTACCTTTTCGGATCAGACCTGACCGCAGGATGTGGGTCGCACGATCCTTGTCCCCGATCCGCATGATTTCAGGGTGTCCGGCTCGTTTCAGCGATTCGTGGGTCGTGAATGTGTCGTCGCGGATGCCCCACCATTTTGCGGCATCGATTGTGTCTGCAAACAGGTACAGAACCGTGTCGATGTCAGGGCAGACGAGATTTCCTGAGACCCACGTATCCTCTGCCGTGTTCACGATCACTGTGATCTCCTCTTCCGGGATGACCTTTCTCATCCCCGCGAGGAGTTTCGGTGTTCCGGTTCCGCCTGATAGTATGATCATTTTGGTTATCCGGTTGGCTGGATCTGGTGATATGGTTTTCGGGGCGCGGTGGTCGTGCTGATGATGGCGAGTTCCAGAGACAGAAGAGCGCAGACAGGACCCCACAAAACAAGCGTTTCACTGGAGCAGTTCCAGAACGCTCGA
>JAUWGA010000116.1 GCA_030606635.1 Methanosarcinales archaeon | reverse complement strand
CAATTTCAGTGCAGGATGGTTCCGCAGTCGCAAGGAGATAAAAGAGGGGGATTACCCCACAGGTATGTAGTGTACATCCAAAACGATCTTCTGTCCATCTTCCGAAAGCACGAAATCAAGAAACGTCTGCGCGTCCTCGTCCGGCTCGCCTTTCGTGATCATCAGAAGCGTCCGTGAGATCGCGTACTCGCCGCTTCGAATGTTCTCTGTGCTGGGTGAAACACCGTCGAGCGCCACGGTCTTGACATTAGAACTGGCATACCCGAGCGAGAGAAAACCGATGCTGTGCTTATCCCCGGCAACAGTCGTCCGTATCTTGCCATTTGAGTCCTGAATGATCGCATGGTCTGTAATCTCTTTTCCGGTGGATTTCATGACTGCATCTTCAAAGTAACCCCTTGTCCCGGACCCCTCCTCTCTGGAGACCACCATGATACCGGAGTCTTCACCGAAGTTGAAAAATTTGACTATGTCGCTTATGATGCCCTCGCTTGAGACTTCTGCAATCGCTGAATCTTCACCACCGACATCCTTCCAGTCCGTGATCTCGCCTGTATAGATGCCTTGCAATTGCTCCATCGTGAGACCATCGACCGGATTTTCCGGATGCACCACGATCGCAATCCCGTCCCTTGCGATAGCGTGCACCGCGAGATCCGGGTGCGCCTCCATCTCAGAATCCGTGAGATCACGGGATGCGGTGCCGATGTCCATCGTGCCGTCTGCGACAGCCTTCACGCCGTGTGAGGAGCCGCCGCCAGAGACAAAGACCCTGTCGCCCGGACGCGCCTCCATGAATACGCGGGCACACTCTTCTGCTATCGGGAGAACCGTCGTCGATCCTGCGATCTGCAGTTTCATCGATTGTTGGGCGCCATCATCGCCACCTCCGATGCAACCCGATCCGAGCAGTGATGCAGTGATCACTGCGATCAGGAGCGTCGCAGCAACCATGTATGGCGAAAATCTTTCCAGTGCTGGTCGTTTACTCAATTGGCATATCACCGCGATGAGGTGTGCAGCCAACATATATGCCGTTTTTCCCAATAACTATATAGATTTTATTTAGTACCCATAGCCAATCGTCTGGCACACCATACACCGAATTCCGGGTTCTGGCTTCCAAACCACACCACATATACGTTATATGCTACCAAATATTAATAGGCCAATGATGACGCAATCCTTCGACTTATTCGGAAATAAAAAATATAAAGCCCGGATCAGTGAACTGGAGCAGCAAACACGGGAACTGCGTGCAGAGAACCAGAAATTAAAGACGAGAGTGGATAAAAGGGAGGAGAAAACAAAAACCGCAATCTCAAGGAAACAGGAAGTCGAAGAAGTACTGAATCGCGCTCATCAGAGAATAACAACGCTCGAAAACGAACTTACAGTACTCAGGGAAGAATCCTCCAAAAATATAACGTTTAGCGGCACGTACCCGTTGAACAGAAGCGGTCTGGAGCATATCGTGCTCGGATTGGGTTCGATGCGGTCGAAGTCCGGAACCCTCCACACGATTTACCTCAACGCGAACGCAAGAACATCCGATTTCGAGTTTGGGGACACGATCGATGCGGATTGCATACATCTCTTCGATCAGATCAGATCGTACAATGGAAAAGTGCTGTTCTATGGCGAGGATCATTGCATTTCGGTAGCGGTCGTGCCCCCATTTGTGATTGAGAGATCGGACTGGGTGACTGCTGACGCGTTTGATTTAACCCCACTTGAGGGGATGCTTGCGTATGACTCGACTGTCTGTGCTCTGTATGCACATGCGGGGCGCACCGTCATCGGAATCGTCCGTGGTGGTGGCAGAGTCGGAGACCGTGGCGACGGCGGGGGTTCTGAGGTCTACGCCGAGATCGTGCGTACCGGAGTTCAGGCAAAGCATACCAAAGGCGGGTGGAGCCAGCGGAGATTCGAGCGCGGCCGGGATCAGGATGTTCTGTATCACATAAAGAAAGTGCAGGAGAAACTCAGGGAGCTGATGGACGATCCGGTCGAGATGATCATCGCTGGTGGCGATCTTTCCCTCACAAGGAAGATGCTTGCAGGCGCGAAGATGCCTATAATTGAGAAGAGGGTGGATGTGGACGGGAATCCGGAGGACGTTGCTCTCAAGGTGGCCTGGGCTGGCAGGTTATACAGGTTGTGATCTATGAATGTGACATAACACACTAAAGAAAAATATAAGTACAGTTGACGCCAACCAACTGTGGAGTAGGTGATCTGTGGGGACCATTATCATCAGCAAGAATAGAAGAGTACATCTTCCAAAAATCGGTGACATCATATCGTTCTTGATGGTGAGTTCGCTCTTCTTATCGATCGACGGTGTTCTGATGTTATGTCTTTCATCCCTCCTCTTTGGGGTAGCACTGAAACCAATCCTGTTATGCGCCATGTTTCTTGCGGTGTACAGCGTGTACAGTCTCAACCGATTGACAGATCAGGAAGAAGATGCGATAAATGCGCCAGAGCGATCCACCTTTGTGGCGGGTAATGAACGATTTCTGTTGGCTATTGCTGTTGTTTCATATATTGCGGCATTGGTTCTCGGATGGATTGAAAGCCCATTCGCAGCACTCGTCCTGCTTTTTCCAATAATTTCCGGGATCGCATACAGCAAAAACATCTTTTCAGCGTTCGGAATTCCCAGATTAAAAGACATTTTCCTTGTAAAGAGTCTTATCGTCGCTTCCAGTTGGGCAGTTTGCGCAGCGTTTCTACCTATGATTTACCTATCTGGAAATTTTACTAAACTGGGGTTCATTTTTCCTTTCTTCTTTATAAAAATGTTTATCAATACCGTTCTGTTCGATGTCAGGGATGTGGTAGGCGACGCACTAAACGATGTAAAGACGATTCCGGTCGTTATCGGGATAAAAAAAACCAGACAGTTCTTATTGATCCTCCAATCATCGATTCTGGTATGGCTGGCATTGTTTTTAGATTCATTCAGTAGATATTACGTAATCTTGATTATAAGTATGATTTATGGGTATCTGTACATCATATACTTCTGTTGTGAAAACGAGCATAACGGAGTTTTACGGGATGTATTGGTGGATGGGGAATGGATTATCACGGGCGTCTTGGTCTGGATATACTCTGGCATCGACTCGTATTTGGCGCTTATCTGACTTAGTCCCATGTCGAAACACTTAATAAATACGGTGTACCTTTTTGTTGTATGATTCCGGAAATCGACTCGTACAATGGAGTCAAAGAAGAATTAAAATTTTTCACAACGTCGGGCGTGCGTGTCAAACTATTAATCAGTCTGAACAAAGAAAAAATGACTGTGGATCGATTGCGGAGTGAGTTTGGTTATCGGACGTCCACCATCCTGCCAGTGATCGCAGAGTTAAAGTCAAAGGATCTAATATACCAAGAGGATAGGCACTATTGCGTGACGCCGTTTGGAAAACTCATCTCCACCAAGTTGATCGATTTCATTGAAACGCTCCACATGTTCAAAACACAGGAGAAATTCTGGAAGAATCATGGATCATGCACGATTCCGGATTTGTTTTTCAGGAATATCGGTTCTCTCGCCAGATCTCACATCATAGAAGATACGCCAGCAGATCTTCTTGCCACACACAGGCATTTTATAAAACTGCTTGAAGATTGTAAGGTTATAAATGGGGTTTCACCGTTCCTGCATCCGGATTTTCCAGATATATTCAAAATATTCATCGAGCATGAGGCAGCGGTACGTCTTGTAGTAACCTATCCCGTGCTGGAACTGATGCGCGAAAGACATGCGGAAGTGCTGCAGCATGTCGGTGATATGTCAAACTTCAGTCTGAGGGTGATCGAAGAGGATGTGGGGGTTGCATTCACGGTAACCGAGGCGATCCTGTCGCTCGGCTTTTTCAGACCTGATGGTACGTACGATTACAATACCGATCTTGTCAGCGAGGACCCTGCTGCAATCGAATGGGGGAATGCGCTATTTGAGTATTACTGGCACAGGTCCGCGGATGTTAATGCGTCCCTGCTGGACGCATCGACACCGCTACCAGCAGGGCAGGGTGTCACACTTCCGGACCCTGATTAGCGCCGCTCAGTTACCACGAAGTAGAGATACAGGCAGATGCATATTATTGCGATCACAAGCCCCATATTCTTGATGTAACTGATGATCTGGGCTGTGCGGTAGAATTCGGAGCCGTATTTGCTTGTGATGACGACCTCTTCGGACGGGTCAAACAGGATGTACCTGCCGACGTTCTTGATCACGATCGGCTCCCCCTCGTAAGTGATCAGTTCGCCATTAATCTGGTCCTCCTTAAGAACCCAACCGTCCTGAAACGTCCTTGCATCACCTTTTGTCTTGATTCCACCACTAGATGCCGAGACGATCCTGTGAACCACAGGGAGCTGGGATTCTTCGACATCGAAGACGATTATATCCCCAACCTCAGGCGTCAGATGCAGTCTCTGAGTAAGAACGACGTCGTATTTCTCGAGTGTCGGAGCCATACTTCCTGATGTGACCACCGCGGGAAAGAACAAGTGCGCAAGCAGGATATAAGCGATCACCACCGCAACGATGAGAGGAACGAGTAGCTTGTAGACTCGCGGTCGCAGGGCAAGTTCCCTGTACTGATGCATCCTTGCACGGACATTGCTCCTTCGATCCCATACAAGCAGCCTCCCGGGAATCGTGCTGACCGCGCATGGGATCGATCTGAGATCCTTTGTGCATATTCTGTACAAAATATAGAAACCCAGCAGCAGCAGGAATACTGCTATGAGCGATGCTCGGTGGACATAGTACAGATAGAAACTGAAGTATGTTATAACGTTGATGATGCTTTCAACGGTCGTCATACGCATTCCTCGCCAGATTCCTTTGTTCTGATCCTGACGTCCGATAAAAATTGGCTTGCGATCTTTGCAAGCGAGATCATCTCGTCCCTGTCGTACGCTTTATCAGACACAGGCTTCCATGCGTTTTCCGGAAGACCTTGCTGGATGACGTATCTCACATCTCCTGCAATCTCCCGTATGGATTCAGCAATCGACTGTATCTCTTCCGGCGATCCGATGAAATCCGGGAACACCGTCGTTCTTATCTCAAAACCGATCTCGTTCTCCCTGCATAAGCCGTACAGCCCAAGCGATTCCGAGACCCGGTTAGCAGCATCGACACCAGAGATCCTGAGATACGCATCACGCGTAAGCGGCGCCTTCACATCCATGAATATCTGATCGACGAGATGCGCATCGATCATCTGCCTGATCCGGTCGGTGTAGTACCCGTTCGTTTGCACTCCGACGAGCAGACCGTGCTTATGCGTGAATTCCGCAAGGTGCAGGAGCGCATCGAACTGCTGGAAACACTCGCCGCCCGAGAACACAACAGCACTGATGAAGGGAGAAGTCGTCTTGATCTCTGATTCGATCTCTTCGATGTTGGCTGGTTCGGAACTGAGCTGTCCTGCATTTAGAAGCTGGTGATTATGGCAATATGGACACCTCATCGGACATCCCATCAGAAAGACAACCATTACAGCATGACCAGTCCAGTCAACCATCGATAGCGGGAT
>JAUWGA010000098.1 GCA_030606635.1 Methanosarcinales archaeon | reverse complement strand
CGCACCGCGTAGCCATCCATGTCGGCACGGTCAAACGATGGTACATCAATAGGCGCGAAAACATCCTCTGCAAGGATGCGGCGGTATGCCAGATCGAGCGGCACGACCTCGGTGCTGCTGCGGATGATCGATCTGAGTAGCTCCTCCGCTCTTCCGATCGGTATCAACTCGTGAAATTCCTTCCGGTTTGCCATTGTATGGAGTAAGGGGCTCCCAAACAAATAGGTTACCCCAATGTACGACCTGGAGCCTCGATCACTCCACCCCCGAATGAAATTTAGAAGCATCCGCGGGCTGGAGGTCGAGCGACAGGATTAGCGTGGACGGGGGTGGGGGGTAAGTAGATTCGGCTGGCTCACTCGGCATCGATGCCATCCCACAATTCAGACACTGGTCGTGTTTCGCCTGCCATCGTTTCCTTCCAGCCCTGACGGAAGCTATCCTCTGCTGGCTTTAACACTACACTCTCACGAAACAATCGGACAATCTGAAGCAGGTTCGGCAGATATTCTTGTGGTGTCTCTTTGATTTCACAAATTAGCCGATTTTCGTAGGCAGTAATTTCAGTTGACATGGTCGCTTCTCCCTCTAATTGCGCATTTCCTCTAACTGGTATTTGGGTTTTTCGGATGTGTTTGCGAAGCTTGCTTTTTCTGGCATCTGATAGGGGCTACCCCATACCGAACCCAACAATCTGCAACATTTAATAAACCTGTAATATCATTGAAACCCGCATGACAACTACCACTCTCACGCTATCCGAACTCAACAAACTGCTCGAGAACGTGCTTGAACTGAAAGGCGTTACGATAGAGGGGGATATCGAGATCGAATTTGAGGGCGGAGGCGGCGGTCCGGAAATGCTGCAAATGGCTGGATATGAGCTCGCGCAGATCGCTGCGCGGCTGAATAACGTCACAGGCATGATGGGTTTTCCGGCAGGGCAGGTGCTGCCCGCCATGCAGCAGATGACGCTGCCCTCCCAGATACAGTCCCGGATCCCGCAGGAGTTGATCCCAGCCTCCTTTGACGTAGACCCGGTCTCTGAGTGGAAGCACGGGATCGAGGAGGTTGTGCTTGGTGCAACATCCTCTGACGGCGGCACACGCAAAACGACGGTCACACTTGGCGGCGAACATGCGCTGCCGTTCTACTTCGATGCGCCAATGCCAAACCCGAATTACGTCTCGATCGATGTCTTTGACATGCCCATCGGAATGGCACGCGCTGTGCGCATGAACTACGAGGATGTGCTCGAAAGCCCGGCTGAGTGGGCAAAGAAGGTGGTCTCGAAGTTCGGCGCGGATATGGTCACGATCCACCTGATAAGCACGGATCCGTCGATCAAGGACACGTCTGCATCGGAGGCGGCGAAGGTGGTCGAGGACGTCTTGCAGGCGGTAGATGTCCCGCTCATCATCGGGGGCTCCGGAAATCCGGATAAGGATCCCGAGGTTCTTGAGAAGGCGGCAGAGGCTGCCGAAGGCGAGCGGTGCCTGATCGCGTCTGCAAATCTAAACATGGACTACCAGCGCATCGCAGCCGCGGCAAAGAAGTACGGTCACGCGATCCTTTCGTGGACGCAACTCGAGATCAATGCGCAGAAGGAACTCAACCGCAAACTGATGAAACAGTGCAACATCGAGCGTTGTGACATCGTGATGGATCCGACAACAGCGGCGCTTGGATACGGTCTCGATTACGCATACTCAAACATCGAGCGCATCCGGCTAGCAGGGTTAATCGGCGACCAAGAACTGAACTTCCCGATGTCGTCCGGGACCACGAACGCATGGGGCGCGAGAGAGTCGTGGATGGCGGTCTCGCCACTTAAGGAGGACTCGGACTGGGGACCCCGCGAATACCGGGGACCGATCTGGGAGATAACGACTGGGCTAGCGCTTGCGCTTGCCGGTGTCGATCTCTTCATGATGATGCATCCGACCTCGGTTCAGGTGCTAAAGTCTGTGACCGGCATGTTGCGCGGCGGCGATGGCGGCGCGGATGCCACTGTAAATGTCCCGGACTGGGTTGGGATGATGATCGAGGGGTGAAACTTCCGCGCAAGCATGATGGTGTCGTGTCACCCGGTGTTACAGAATTTTGGCTCTCTCTGTAATTCTCGAGTGCATGCACTTTTTCACTCTTACGGAGGATCAGGTTATGGGAAGGAAGATTAAACCACAGAGAGCATAGAGGATCACAGAGAGTTGTTATTTTTATCTTTCGCCCCCTCTGTGTCACTCTGTGTCACTCTGCGGTCTCCAAAAAACCCTTGTTTCGAAAATATCAAAAGGTCTCCGGGGTTTTGGTCACCGCAACGTGGGATAACGCAAGCGTCGACGACAGAGTCGTTACCAAATACCCCTAATCTTCTATGAACCCGGCTACTGTTGAGTTGTGAATAAAACCGGTGAAAACCTGTGCCGATTCTGTGCAGCTTGGCATGATAATCAGAATTTAAGTCATGCACGGGTCCCGCGTGTCGGATGGTGCCGTTTCACGATTTGCAGCGGACATCTGATTAATGATCTGGGTTGTGCAGCCCTGGTGAAAAAGGGCTGCACAGTCAAAACCACGCGAACGGATTCAAAAATAGACGTGGTAATAATCATCATTAGGTTACACCAATATAAAGAATTTTGTGACGAGGATGTCACGATCTTCTCACTTGCACCGTGAAAGTCCAGTCCGCCGCCTATGTTGTCACTGAAACCTTCGTATTGTGTCGCTCATATAAACCCCTGCTTCCATGCGATGGTCGTCAACACCCGAAGGTGCGATAACCCCTTATGAATCAAAACCTTTATCCCACAGACATTAGAGACTGGTATACAATGAAACAGATCAGTGCTCCAAAGAGGATCTCAAAGATAAAATTCGGCTTAATCTCACCGCGGGAATATCGGAATATGAGCGTCACCAGAATTATCACGGCAGATACTTATGATGAGGATGGTTTTCCGATCGACATGGGGCTCATGGATCCCAGACTCGGCGTCATCGATCCGGGATTGCGATGTAAGACCTGCAACGGGAGGGCTGGGGAGTGCCCGGGTCATTTTGGGCACATAGAACTGGTAGCACCCTGCGTGCACGTCGGGTTTGCCAAGCAGATACGGAATCTGCTCAGGAGTACGTGCAGAAGTTGCAGCCGGCTGCTTCTGGATGCAGGGCGGAAGAAAGAGTATGTCGAGCAGATCTCAGCTCGAAGAAGTCAGGGGCAGACCATCGATTCGATAGTTGAACAGGTCTTTTCCGAGGCAAGCAAGGTTGAAGTATGTCCTTACTGCGGCGAGCACCAACTGAAGGTCACGTACGAAAAACCGACAACGTATTATGAGGACGGGGACAAACTGCTTCCAAGCGATATCAGGAACTGGTTCGAGCACATACCGGACGAAGATCTCCCTGTCTTTGGCATGGACCCGGGTAACGCGCGCCCTGAATGGATGATCATGACGGTGCTGCCTGTGCCGCCGGTCACTGTGCGCCCGTCGATCACGCTCCAGACCGGGCAGCGCAGCGAGGACGATCTAACACACAAACTCGTTGATATTATCAGGATAAACCAGAGGTTCCAGGAGAATAAGGAAGCGGGCGCGCCGCAGTTGATCATCGAGGATCTCTGGGAACTTTTACAGTACCATGTAACCACTTTTATGGACAACAGCGTCTCAGGAATACCTCCGGCAAGGCACAGGAGCGGAAGACCTTTGAAGACCCTGTCCCAGCGCCTGAAAGGGAAGGAAGGACGGTTCAGAGGCAGTCTTTCTGGTAAGCGTGTCAATTTCAGCGCAAGGACGGTTATCTCGCCGGATCCCAACCTATCAATCAATGAGGTCGGCATCCCTGAGGCGATTGCAAGAGAACTGACGGTCACGTTTAAGGCTGTGCCGAGAAACATCGAGGAACTCAAGGAGTATGTGCGCCGCGGTCCGACAAATCACCCGGGCGCGAACTACGTGGTCCGGACCGATGGGCACAGACTGCGAATCAGCGATACGACCCGCGAGGAGATCGCAGAAATGCTCGAATACGGATGGTTCGTGGATCGGCACCTCAAGGATGGCGACATCGTACTCTTCAACAGGCAGCCGTCGCTTCACAAGATGAGCATCATGGCGCACGAGGTCAAGGTCATGCCCGGAAAGACGTTCCGGTTAAATCCAGCGGTCTGCCCGCCGTACAACGCTGATTTCGATGGCGATGAGATGAATCTCCATGTACAGCAGAACGAGGAGGCAAGGGCAGAGGCAGCGATACTGATGCGGGTTCAGGAGAACATCCTCTCGCCGCGATTCGGCGGTCCGATCATCGGTGGGATACACGATCACATAACCGGCATGTTCCTATTGACGCGCGAGAAGGCGATTGATAAGAACAGCGCACTCGATATCCTGCGGAAATCCGGGGTGCGCGACCTGCCGCTGCCTGACCATACCGTGGATGGCACCCCATACTGGACCGGAAAACAGATATTCAGCCAGATTCTACCGGAAGGGTTACACCTCGAATACACGGCAGAGATATGCGAGGAATGTGATGAATGCAAGAAGGAGGACTGCCCAAACGATGCGTATGTCGTCATAAAGAATGGGGAACTGCTCTGTGGAACCATCGATGAGAAATCTATCGGCGCGTTTAAAGGAAAGATCGTAAACAAGATTATCAGGGAGTTCGGACCTGCTGCCGGGGCTGCGTTTATTGACAATATGACAAACCTTGCGATCCGGGGCATCATGTATCACGGATTCAGTTTCGGAATCGATGATGAGGATATACCGAAAGAGGCGGTCAAACAGATACAGGAGATCAATAAGGACGCGATGTACGGAAAAGAGAGCATCGCAAGTCTGATCGACAAGTATGAACACAACGAGCTTGAGTTGCTGCCCGGGCGAAGTAGTGAAGAGACGCTTGAGCTTCGGATCATGCAGATTCTCGGAAGGGTTCGTGACGAGGCCGGCGACAAGGCAGGACTGCATCTTGGTATCGACAACTCCGCAGTTGCGATGGCGGTTTCAGGAGCCAGGGGCTCGATGCTGAATCTTGCACAGATGGCTGCGTGTGTCGGACAGCAGTCGGTGCGGGGCGCCCGCATCCAGCGCGGGTACTCCGGCAGAACGCTTCCACATTTCAAAAAAGGAGATCGCGGCGCAGAGGCGCACGGATTTGTACAGGCATCGTATAAGAGCGGGCTCTCTCCGGTCGAGTACTTCTTCCACGCCATCGGTGGCAGGGAAGGTCTCGTGGACACTGCTGTCAGGACTTCCCAGTCCGGGTATCTCCAGCGGAGGATGGTGAATGCGCTTCAGGATCTGGAGGCGCAGCATGACGGTACGGTCAGGGATACCCGTGGCGTGGTCGTGCAGGCAAAATACGGCGAGGACGGAGTCGACCCGTCACGCGGCTTTGATCGTAGCCATATACAGCGAATTGTAAAGGACGTGATGGAGGCGCCAGAATGACCGTAACAGCAGATAGTATCGAGAAGAGTGTAAGTGCGCTCTCATTGCCGCCAAAGATCCGGGATACCCTGCGAGATGAACTCCTGGAAGTCAAACCGACCAGGAAACAACTGGATGAGATCATCGACCACATTATGAGCGGGTATGCGGCTGCTTGCATCGAGCCGTGCGATCCGGTCGGCGTGGTTGCCGCGCAGTCGATAGGCGAACCCGGTACGCAGATGACGATGCGTACTTTCCATTATGCTGGTGTCGCTGAGATCAACGTAACGCTTGGGCTCCCGAGGTTGATCGAGATCCTTGATGCGCGAAAGAACCCGAGTACACCGGTGATGACCGTGTATCTGAGAGATGGCACAAGCAGGAAGAAAGCTCAGGGTGTCGCATGGGATATACAGAAGACGACCATCGCAGATCTGGGCGGAATTATTACGGACCGTGAAAATTTGTTGATCTTAATCGAAGTGGATGAGGATACCCTGTATGAACGAGACCTGACACTATCCGACATCATCGAAAAACTCGAAGCCAAACTAAAGATCCCGATCGAGGTGGAGGGGCACATGCTCAAGCTCAGTCCGAAGGAGTCCAATCTTGGTTCCCTGGTGCAGTTGGGCAGGAATCTTAAGAAAGTATTGATCAAAGGCATTGAGGAGATCCCACGGGTAGTTATACAGAAGGAAGGTTCTGAATACGTGCTCTATACCGAAGGCACGGCACTTCAGGAGGCTTTCGATATCGAGGGCGTCGACCCTGCCCGAACGACCTCCAACCACCCCGGCGAGATGTGCGAGGTCTTCGGGATCGAGGCTGCCAGAAACTCGATCATGAAGGAGATCATGGAGACACTGCGCGAACAGGGATTAAACGTGGATGCAAAACACATCATGCTTGCAGCAGACATGATGACCTGCGATGGCGAGGTCAAGCAGATCGGAAGGCACGGGCTATCAGGCGAGAAGGCGAGCATCCTTGCCCGGGCTGCATTCGAGGTGACCGTGAAT
>JAUWGA010000172.1 GCA_030606635.1 Methanosarcinales archaeon | reverse complement strand
CCTCACATACCGCCCAGATCCCGATTCAACACAGCAACCCACCACCATCTCGCCATATCAACAAGATCCTTGCTAAACTGCCCCGATACCCGGTAGACCTTTTTCTTATTCGTGATCATTCCGGAACCGAGCAGTTTGTTCCGCATCGCATAAAACGATGATCTGCTGACCCCTAACTCGCAGAGCAGTTCTGCCCACTCGCTCGTCCGTATCGGATTTCCGGATGCCTCCCGTTCGAGGATCATCTCAAGGAATCTCTGCCCCCGGATAGCGGTGCTCTCGTCCTGGAAGAGACGGCGCATCAGTTCATAGAACGGATCGCGGGATGTGGTGACCCTCGCGTTTGCGTCCGATCTGATGATGAAACTGGTCGAGGTGCGCGGAGCATCCTTCACCAGTGTCATGTCGCAGTCGGGGTTTTTGCATCTACAGATCTTCGCAGCACCGATCTCACAAGATCGACATACTCATCACGCAGCGTGTAGACGATGTGCGTCTTGTATGACTGCTTCTGCGCATGGAGAATGCCAAGTTTGGATTGGATATATCCAACCATCGATGCAACGGTCTTGTGGGTGACTTTGAATTTCTTGGAGAGGACGTCGTGTAGAATATCTACGGTTATCCGTTTGACCTTCAGTATGGTTTTCATAACAGCATACCGAATCCCATCGGCGTCCAGCTCAAGATACCGCTCCAGTCTCCTCTTGATTTTTGTTCGAAATGAACTCATGCATACCATCCCATAAATTATATCTCAAATATATGGCATATATATCTTTCTCACAGTTGAGCAAATCTCGCTGCGTCGCCAAGTTCCTCCTCGATCCGGAGGAGTTGGTTGTACTTGGAGGTGCGCTCTGACCTGGCAGGTGCTCCGGTCTTTAAGAGATCCGCGCCGATCGCAACAGCGACATCAGCGATCATCGAGTCGCAGGTCTCGGCAGACCGGTGACTCACCACAACCCGGTATCCGTTCCTGTGCGCCAGATTTGCAGCATCAAACGCCTCTGATACCGTTCCTATCTGGTTTAATTTCAGTAGCAGTGCATTCGCAGCCCCGGTATCGATCCCGCGCTGCAACCGCTCGATGTTGGTCACAAAGATATCGTCACCGATGATGACCCTGTCCGTTGCTGCGGTCAGTAGGGCGAAGTCCTCGAACGCCTCCTCGTGGAACGGATCCTCGATTAAGAAGATGGGGTACGTCTTTATCAGGTCAAGATAGTAATCGACCATCTCGCCGCCGTCGAGTTTTGTACCGTCGATCCGGTACTTTCCGTCTTTGAAGAACTCGGATGCAGCGGCATCGATTCCGAGCGTGATCTCTGCTGTGGTGTAGCCTGCCTCTTCGATGGCGGAGGCGATCGCATCGAGCGCCTGACCGGTATGATCCATCGGTGGCGCATACCCACCCTCATCGCCGACATTGCCCGCGCCTGATCCGTACTTCGCAGTCAGGATGCTTTTGAGTTCGTGATATATCTCTGCCCCGATCCGTATCGCTTCCGCGCACGTTGATGCGCCTTTTGGCTGGATCATGAACTCCTGGATCGCAAGGTCGTTTCCGGCATGTTCGCCCCCGTTTAAGACGTTCATGGTCGGGCAGGGCAGCACGCACGCCCGGATGCCCCCCAGATACGCATACAATGGCAGACCCGCGGAATCCGCGGCAGTCTTTGCCGCAGCCATCGAGACGCCGAGTATGGCATTCGCACCAAGCTTCGATTTGTTCGGCGTACCATCGAGATCGATCATCGTCTGATCGATCGTGCGCTGGTTTCGCACATCCATGCCGATGATCTCGTTTCTGAGTGTGGTATTCACGTTCTCCACCGCCTTCAAAACGCCCTTCCCGTGATACCGATCACCGCCGTCCCTGAGTTCGAGCGCCTCGTTTGTGCCTGTCGACGCGCCCGAAGGCACGCCAGCGCGCCCAAATCCGCTTGGCGTCTCAAGATCAACCTCGATTGTAGGATTCCCGCGTGAATCCAGTATTTCTCTTGCGTGTATATATTCGATTGTGTATGGCAAGAATACCACCGTTTCCACGATTGTACTTCGAGTATTTAGGTTTCTGGTATTTAATGGTGACGGATGCTGCCACATTATGAGGGACTTGAAGATTGGTTCAATACCTCTGATTGTGAGGCGTTACCGGCTTTTGGTGTGGGCGATCTGGTTTGAGGATTGAACAGTCATAGATATGCACAGATGCCCGCGCGATCCATCGTGCCGCGGTCACAGCCGGGACCCCGGGCATCGGGCTTTTGACCGAACGACTATAATGCGATGTCTGATGAAGAATCGAGGTCGACGCATGAAGACGAAAACCCCAATGGATCTGCATACGGGATGACCGATCCAATTGTGCAGACCGTGTCATTCAGGGTAAACTGGCATGCAGACAGGGCAGGAAAATTCTGAGCGGTTTTCACGCGTCCATCGAGCCCGAGGCGCTTCATATCCTCACGCGAACTTCCCGCCGGTTTTTCGAGTACTGTAGCTTGCTGAGACCTGTGAGATCCGCATCTGTGCGACAGGCACCAGTTGCAGCAGAAGACCCGCGATTCGTGGTCCGGATTCATCAATCTGCGCCACCTCCAGGAACATTCCGCAATCTTTATTGCTGATGAGATAAGTGACAGTTGCGCATGACATCCTCAAACAAGACTTTCCGCATCTGAGGGAATAGTGCAAAGACCATCTATTGAGATTCCGGATGTTATTATGGCTCAGGTGGACTATGGATGAGATGTCGTGGAGGGCGCAACCAGGATGCGTAATCGTGCGTAGAAAGAGCGAAATGTCATCGGGCTCTGTACTTATAGTCGCGGGGTTTGGTGACTTAGAAAGGAGGTGAAATTAGGATGGACGGCGATCAAGACGCTCATTGCAAAAATATGAGAAAAGAAGACGCGATAATTCAATTCATTAAGAATCGCTGGACGAGTCCTTACGCAATCATAATTTACTTCGCGCTTATCAAACTGTTGATTCACTTATTCACTAATGGACAATATGGCTATTTCCGTGATGAACTTTATTTTCTTGCCTGCAGCGAACATCTCGACTGGGGATATGTAGATTTTGCACCTCTTGTTGCAGTAATAACAAAATTGAGCCTCATGCTCTTTGG
>JAUWGA010000090.1 GCA_030606635.1 Methanosarcinales archaeon | reverse complement strand
TTCTAAATCATGGGTCTTCTTTACCCTCACATCAACCAGTGTCAGATATGATTTGAGGTATTTTTCGACAGATTGTTGGCAGTGAAAGGAAATTACATCTGTTGGAGCGTCCTCAAATGTCAGCAGCTGTTTGACGGCTTTCAAATCATTTTCCGCTTTCGTAATCCATCTCAGGGCTACTTCCTCTTTCATACTTTGATACCCTCCAGATACACTTCATTGGAGATCGTGTTTGCCACTCTTTTCTCGTCTTCAAAGGATTGTTCATCTTTCAAAATTATATCCACAGGGATCAGAGGGAAGTAGTCATGAAATCTCCTGTAAATCTCATACCAGAGTCCTCTCTTCCCCTCAGTGTCTATTTTATCCCTGAGAATTATCATAAAATCCCAATCGCTATCTTCTTCAAAATCCTTTCTTGCTCTGCTTCCAAATAAGAGAATATTGGAATACTCAATACCAATCTCTTCCAGTATTCTCTTTAGTTTCCCTATAACTTCTCTTTTTGTACTCATCACTATTCACACTCTCTTCTGGTTGACAACTTGTATCGTAGTTGATTCAAATAGAAAAGACTCATTATTATATCATGTACCGCTAAAATTGACACGAATAACCCAAAAATCCCAAGTCCAATCAGAAACCACATTGGAATATATATGAATACTACATCTATACCACTGATTAATAAGATTAAAACTGAAAGACATAAACTTGAGAAAATTATTATTGTATCTATCTTTGTTTCTCTAAGAAAATCACTGTAAATGTCTCTATTTTTGACCTCTTTAGTGCGCTTATAGATTATAGCTAACTCATTGGAACTAAGCAATCCGAAAATGATTGCAAGACTAGCCAACACACCGGCAAGTAAAATACCAAGTATATTTGGCAACATAGATAAAAATTCATTCGCACTTTCTGTATCAACAAGATAAGCTAAGGTTAACGAAACGATGAACAAAAACAGTATCGTTGTGATATCACTTGTCTTCATCATCTTTGCCTTGGGCATTCTTTACGGAATATCCAGGTTTAAAAACAGATAATATTGCCATTACTTCTTCCGCAGTATAATTTTCAAGTTCGATCGAAGTCTCTTCAGTCTTGATATTTTGGCTTCTGGTACTGGTTATTGTTGATTTTGTCTTTTTACCCTCCTTTTTTCCGTTAATAGACCACGATCCGCCACCTTTTGTAATCCACTCCAAGTCAGTATTGGTTTGTGGATCACTCTCTTGTATATTCAACCTACCATCCGGATTTGATATCCGAGTCAAAACTCCAGTAGCGTTATATTCTTTGCTGAACGTTTCGAGAGCTTCTTTTAGATGTTTTTGAGTTTTTCCAAGAAAATTCGGCATATGTAGTTCAAAGGTAACTTCATAAATATATTTTAACATCTGTATAGTTCTCCAGAAGTCTGCCTTTTCTGTTAGCGGTTCAACAAAAACCCTAAGTTCATATTCTGCCAATAGATTATTTAAATGATCCTCTATGGAATTGAGAACAACCTCATAATCTTGGAAAACGCTCGTGTTTTTCTGTACTACTATCACTTGTTCATCCCGGTCCCAGAGTAAGTACACATAAGGATATGATGTACGCTCCGTATCGAGAAAATCTTTCTTAGCATCGTCGTAGTCAAGTAATTTTACCTCTTTAGCCTTTCCGAGTTTTGCAGACAATAACCTTCTGTCAGTCCCACAAATAAATCCGGCGAAAATTAGGCTGGTACTAGTAAACCCCTTTTTATTTTTCGAAATGTATTGTGTATGCTCAACCAATAATTTTTCAGCCAGTCCTATAGGGGTGCCTTCGAACTTGGGCTCCACTAATGCTTTCTGCACTGAAGGGACGAAAGATAACCGGGCAATATGGAATTTCATTTCCGTTCACCTTTGTCAAAATATCACCAGGAATCTATTAACACTTCCCCCAAGAGCACAATGAAAGTGACCATCCCACGAAGTCACACAAATAGCGACGTGAATATCGTTGCTTTAATCTCCCTGTCGTTCACGTCCTAGCCGTTTCCTCCGCTTATCATCCATCCGGTAGACCCAATCCCTGCTCCGGTGCCTATCCGCGAGGCGGCTCGCCAGCAGGTCCTCTGAATCAGTCAGCGCACCACAAACGGTAGTTACCCCAAGCGCATCCTCAAAACCCCTCTTCAGCGCCTCCTTCACATACCCAACCTCATAACCGCGTCGCTCGAGCAGATCAGAGAGCGTGACCATCCCATCCCTCGCACACCGAACATCCGCTGTCAGGTTCTTTGTGGGGTCTTTCAGCACCCGATCCATCTCATCGAAATCAAAGTCCAGGAGGAAACTGCCATTGACAAGCACTGCACCGTCAAACCTGCCCTGCGCATTCCCTGAGATCTTCCGCCCACCCGAATAGACTGCGTTGCGAGCAGGTTCAAGTTCACCGTCGCAACCAAGCGCCTCGAGCGCCGATACCACTCCGCCAAGGACACGCGAATATGCGTTCTGGATGCCCGGTGGTATCACACCACCCGCCTCGCGCCCGATAATGGAAAAAAGAATCTGGTTCCCGTCGCAAAACCCGCATCCACCTCCAAGCACCCGCCGTATTACCTGAATATCGTTTGCCACGCAGTAATCCTCGTGTATCTCATCTTCCACGTACTGGTGGTATCCAAGATACACAACCGGGGTTTTGACACGCCAGAAGAGAATCGTTTCATCTGCCCTGCCAGCGCCAACATGTTTCGCTATCGATTCAAAGAGTGCTGCGCTGTAGTAACCGTCGATTCTGCCGGCGTCGACGAATCTCCATGTCATGCCCAGTACTCCCCAAACGTCACCCATACTTCAGGCAGATGTTGCTGTAGCAACTCGTTTGAAGCACAATAGCGATCCAGCTTCTTTCTCTTCTCAAGTGATCTGGCAAGCGGTCTTCCAAGAAGCCTGCCAACCCTGGTTTCATACTGCCCGAGCAGTGTTCTGTCGTCATTTTCAAGGGCGTTGATTATCGTTTTCCCTGCGATCTCGCCTGCCAGCATCGCATTGTTGATGCCCGCACCCGTGACCGGGTCAGCCATGCCGGAACTGTCGCCCACAAGCAGGACATTTCCGTAGCAGAGCTTCTTTTTAAGTCCGCCTATGGGGAGAGCGCCTGCCACGTATTCGGTTCTCTCCCCGCGGAGCCGATCTGCCACAGAGGACTCACCGATGAACGCATCCAGATATTCGTGCGGGGTCTGGGAGCCTGCAACGGTTGTCCCCAGACCGACTTTCGCGGAGTTGTGACCTGTGGGGTAGATCCATACGTATCCGCCGGGCGCATAATCCGCATCAAAGAATATCTCGCAGGTATCCGGTTCCGGCAACGGCTCAATTCCTCTCAGGTGATACTGGGCGCAAAATGCGGCCCTCTGCCTTCTCTCACCCAGAAGCGATGCAACCCTTGAAAAGACGCCATCTGCGCCGACGATGATCGTCCCTAAAGCCTCGCCACCGCGAAATCTAACACAGTCTCCGGTCAGATCGATCAGCGGCGATTGCCATCTGATCTGTGCGCCCGATTCTTCCGCCTTCATCGCAAGCGCCATATCAAAGGACGATCTGTCAACCACGAAACCGTTTAATCGGAAGTCGTGAAAGGAGAGATCCGGAAAATATGTGCGCATTTTTCTTATTTTTGACTGGATGGTGCAGCCCTCGGGCAGTTCGATGTTAATCGTGCTGCCGATATATCCTGCACAGGGTGACCTGCATGACGAGTTTTTTTCCAGCACCAGCACACGATATCCTGCCTGAGCCACCGCCGCTGCAGTAACCGACCCGGCAGGACCTGCACCTGATACGATCAGGTCATAGTTCATCAGTGGTGTATCTCAAGAATGGGGTATTTAAAGAGTAGGGTGCCGATGCTTGGCTGTACGGGGGTCTTTGAGGTCTGGACTTCTGATAATGCACTGCGGGGTTTTTTCGTGTTTGACCAGAGATCATGAATGGGTGAATATCGTGCGCCTTCACTCTTTTCTCTTCTTCCCCTTCTTCGCAGCCTTCGCCGCCACCTGCTCTGAAAACACATTCAGCAGATTCATCAGCTTCTCGTATTGCGCTGTCTCGATATGCGAATACCGGATCGGCAGCTTGAACGTCTTTGTCTCCTTCTTGAGCCGACTATAAAGCTCTTTCGACCGCGACGTCAACGCCTCATCGGTCGTTCCCTCAATCAGCATCACGCCGCCAGCACCCGACTCAAAAGCATGACCCACGATATCCGCGTCCAGCAGATGGATCGATGGCACCTGAATGAACCGGATGAGCGGCGAATACTGCGTCCTGTTAACACCTGCAAGATCAGCCGCCGCATAAGCCGCCGGGTCGATGTACACGATCACACCCATGCCAGCATCAAGAATCCCTTCTGCCTGCGCCTTCAACTGCTCCCGCGTATAGTTTGCGATCTCAACAGCTCCTTTCGGGCAGACCGCCGCACAGATTCCACATGCATTGCATGAGAGCGGATCGAGAACAGGCACCGGCTTTCCGCTGTCTCTGTCCACCATCGTCAGCGCCCCGTACGGACATTCCAGAACACAGGTGCCGCAGCCGTCGCAGGCATCCGAGATAACAGGCTTTTCAGGCGATACCGAGATCGTGCCAATCCCTAAGAACTGGTGGATCTTGTGGGCTGCGCCTATCGCTTCTGTCACCGAGTCGTGGATGTCTTTTGGTCCGACAGCGCACCCTGCCACAAAGACGCCCTGATTTAACGTATTCACAGGATCGATCTTGACGTGTTTCTCCTCTATAAACCCGTCACCACCTACCGGAACTCCCAGTTGGTCCGCAAGTTCTCGTGACCCTTTCGAGGGGATAAGTGACGGGCAGAGCACGACCATGTCGAACTCGGCTTCCCCGATCTCGCCTAATAATGTGTCCTCGTACCTGACCTGCAATTTATCGCCGAGCGGATTCACCTCAGCCACACGCCCGCGGACAAAGTTAACACCGATCTCCTGCGTATGCTGGTAAAACTCCTCCATCCTTCTTCCTGCCGATCGCATATCGATGTAGAAGATCGTAACATCCGCATCAGGTTTCATCTTGAGGACGAGCTGCGCCTGTTTCTGCGAATAGATGCAGCAGACCTTTGAGCAATGCTTATTTCCCCGATTGAAGTCGCGGGACCCGACACAGAGAACATACGCAACCCGCTCTGGAAATGTTCCGTCCGACTTCTGAAGCCTCATGCCAGTCTTGCTCTTGGCAGAGACCATCTCCTCAAACTCGATTGCGGTTATGATGTCAGGATGATCACCATAGTGGTATTCCTCAATTATCGATGGATCGATCGACTCAAACCCCGTCGCAATCGTTATCGCGCCGCAATCCACCTGTATCTCTTCCCCGGTATCATCAAGCCGGATCGCACCTGCAGAACAAGCTTTTTCACATGCGCCGCATTCGATACAGAGCTCCCTGTCGATTATGTATGCCTGCGGGATCGCCTGCGCAAACGGCAGGTAGATCGCGTCCGTCGGGCACTTTGCGGCGCATCTGCCGCAGGATGTGCACACCTCTATGTCAACGTACCGCGGCGAACGAAGGAGGGTCACGCTGTAATCGCCAACGTTTCCGTCGACCGATGCAACCTCTGTCTGGGTGTAGAGCGTGATATTCGGGTGGTTAAAGACCGCAACCATCTTTGGGGTGAGGATGCACTGCGAGCAGTCGAGCGTCGGAAACGTCTTTGAGAGACCGATCATCTGCCCGCCGATGTATGGGGCTCTTTCGATCAGGATAACCTCGCGTTCGTCAGCCATCTCAAGCGCAGCCGTGATCCCGGCAATTCCGCCACCAACAACAAGCACACGGTCTTTGACATCCTTTATGATCGGGTTTAAGGACTCGAGGTACTGCATCCGGGAGACTGCCCCCTTCACGAGACCCCTCGCTTTCCTTGTAGCCTCCTCCTGATCCTCGTGCACCCATGAACACTGCTCACGGATGTTTGTGATCTCAAGAAGCATCGGGTTTATGCCGGCTTTCTCTGCCATCACACGAAACGTCTCGAGGTGAAGCTTCGGTGAACATGAGCCGATCACCACGCGGTCGATCAACCCTTTCTTGATGTCGCTCTCGATCTGACCCTGTCCCGCACTGCTACAGAGATAATCCTGAACATTTGTGAGTGTAACGCCGCCCATTCCTGATACTTCGTCTGCAATCTCTTCGACATCAACGACATCGCCGATGTTGCCGCCGCACCTGCAGAGATATACGCCAATTTTTTCGCTGCTCATCGTTTTCACCGATCCCCTTTCAGCTTCAGAAGAAACTCCTCGTTCGCAACAAGATTCAGGTCGATTCCGAGTTCCTCTGGCAAGTACCCGAATGCAAGCCCCAGAAGTTGGGAATAGTGAAGAACCGGAATATTGTATTCTGTGCCGCGTTTCTCCGCAATCTCGACCTGCCCGCCGTCAAACTGCAAATGACAGAACGGACACGCATTCACGATGCAATCAACGTCCGCATCCCTGATCCGCGATAGTTTGTGCTCCAGCATCTCAAGCGACTTGTCAAGGAGCGCAGACCTGACCCCGCCTCCTGCTCCACAGCACGCCATCTTGTCGGGATAATTGACGCTCTCAGCGCCCGTTGCCTCGACCAGTTCGTCAAAGAAGCGAGGGTCTTCCGCACTCCCGAGATTTCGTTCCTTTGACGGCTTTACGAGGTGGCACCCATAATGCAGAGCGACTCTGAGGTCTAACGGACGAGTAACCATCTCCTTTATCTTTTCAGGTCCAGGCTCGTCGTAGAGTAGTTCAATGATGTGCCTGACATCCACGGTTCCCTTGAATGTCTTACCAATCTTCTTGAGATGGGCGTTTGTGCTTTTCTTAAGCGCAGGATCATCTTTCAGTTCGTTATTAGCGTCCACGAGAGATCCGTAGCAGCCATTGCAGATCGTCAAGAGATCGCGCTCCATCTCCTCTGAGAGCACGATGTTTCGGCTGGCAATTAAAAGCCATGTCGCTTTATCAAATGACCGGAAGACGCCCGGCGCAGGACAGCACGACGCACCGGATAGGTCAGCGTAATCGATCTCCAGCCGCTCAAGGCAGAGTTTTGTGGCTTTCTCGATTCCGGGATACCGGTTCGGAGTGATACAACCTAAATAAAGTGATAATTTTTCCATGATTGCCCCCTCACTCCTGAGCGCCAGCCGTGAGTTTGTCAAAGCCGCATGACGCAAGGAGTGTCTGCACATCAGCAAGTGCATCCGGATACTTGTGAACTGTTTCAGGAAGAGCCTCCATCCCGAGGCTCTCTCGCTTCTTTTTTACAGAATCGTTGATCGGCAC
>JAUWGA010000145.1 GCA_030606635.1 Methanosarcinales archaeon | reverse complement strand
ACCCGTCTTCTGGCGTGCGCCGCCGACCGGAACGATGCCCGCGATAAATGCCGTGACCTCGCCCCCTTCCAGTTTCCCGGATGCGATCGGATGCTCGCCAATAAACCGGTGCAGATAGTCCCGAAACGTAACACCGGGCTCGCACATCGCACTCCGAATGCCCATCCCGACATTCGCAGACCCCTTCCCGTGCGGCACGATCCATGCGTACCCGCCCGGCACAAAGTTCCTGCCAAAGTGCATCTCGATAGCCTCTTCGTCGATCGTAACTCCAGTCATATCGTACGCCACCGCATGAGCGACCCCCATCGGATCATCCTTAATTGTGGAAAGCCCGGCAGACCGTGCCACAAGCGAGTTCGGACCGTCCGCACCGATGATCACATCTGCCCGGATCGTGCGGCTGCCCCACATCCCTGAAATCTCAATCGACCCCTGATCGACTGCGGAGACTCTCGTTCCGATAGCAAGGTCTGCGCCTGCCTCGACTGCTTTCTCTGCAAGGTAGAGGTCGAATCGCTTCCGGTCGAGCACATTGGCATCGACATCGAACTCTTTAGAGTCCCCGGTCGGTGCGATGAACCGCTGGTACTTCGTCTCCGTGTAGACGCAACTATCCGGGTAGCGGAAAGTGTCAGGAAGATCGGAATCAGGCATCAGTTCCTCAAGTTCATCGTACTTCGGGAGGAAGCCTGCGCACTGCACAGGAACGCCGATCACCTTCTTCTTCTCGATTAAAAGCACGCTTGCGTCTTCTGCTGCATATCTTGCAGCGGTTGCGCCGCATGGTCCTGCGCCGATGATTGCGACGTCGTAGTGGGAATCAAGGTTCATCTGCGCAGCACCTCACGCAACGCAAGCAGATTCAGACGCGACTGTGGCTTAATTGTTCCCTGTGCCGGATCAAGGAACAATAGATTATCCTTAATTAAAAAATACTTTGCCGGTCTGTTCAATCCTTCGTCGTTGATACATTTCACATCTGCAAACCTGCCGATGATGCCTATAACGTCTTCTTTTTCAACCGCGTATTCATCTTCCCCAATCGTTATTCTCGGCTTGGTGTAATCCAGATAGTCGAGCAGATCCTTGAGCTGGGTTATTCTTGTCTTCAGCATATCCTTTGCAATCTGTTCCCTGTTATCCGCATAGATCATCTCCACTAAACACACAGGCTTTCCGCCGCAGTATTCCCATGCAACCGCGGTCTCATCATCGGTAAAACCATGCCCCTCCAGAAGCGCGGCGGCAGTCTCCTGATCAAAATCATCCACCAGCAGATACCTGCACCTCCCATCGAGCATCGCCTCGCTGTAGACGTTCTCGATGAAGAGTGAATCTGACGAAACCGCGAAGATGTGGCAGAGATGTAACTCCTTTGTCAAACGTATGAAAAAGTTGAATAATTTGTACATCAGCAACCCATCGATCTTCAGATCTCCGACCACCTGCAATTCATCGATGATAAGCACAGGTCTCTTATTTTTGGCGATTGTCGTAAAGTACTCCTCAAGAAATTCAAATACATCTTCGTAAGATTTTTCCTTGAAAAGTGCATTCATAACGCTTTCAGCGACCGGGATTCCGCTGAATTTCAACGTCTCTGCGGATATTTCCGAGATTGTTTTCAGAACTTCCTTATAATTTTTTTCCCTCTCGATTTTGAATAAAACCTTGATGAAATCCCTGTAATCCGAAATAAATCTACCTCTCAGGTTAATATAGAATACCACATACTCTTCAGGCAGCCCTTCGATCAGATGGCTGACCAGTGTGGTTTTTCCGGAGTTTATCGGTCCATAGACGAAGGTGATCAAAGACGGTTCCACGTCCAGTATCTTCATGATCTCTTTGAGTTCCCTAACTCTATTGTGAAATTCGATTCTTCTCATATTCGTATCCTCCTCAGATATGCCGCCAGCAGTCCGATGATCGCAACCATCACCCCGCCATCACCTCGAGCACCCCGACCACCGAATGCGAGAGCGCATGAAGATCATACCCGCCCTCAAGCGTAATCGCAAGTCTGCCCTCGCAGCACCGGTCAGCAATCGAACAAACGATCGATGCCATTCTCCCGAACTCTCCGGTCGTGACAGCCATCCCTGCCAGCGGATCATCGATATGCGCATCAAAGCCAGCCGATACGAGGACGATGTCAGGATCGAACCCAATCGCTGCCGGCATCAGAATCTCTTCGAATGCGCGGGTATACTCGGCATCGCCAGATCCTGCCGGAAGCGGCACGTTAAGCGTGTAACCTTGCCCTGCCCCGGTTCCAGTCTCGTCTGATGATCCGGTTCCGGGATAGTGTGGGTACTGGTGAACCGAGAAATAAAAGACCGATGGATCATCGTAGAATGTGTACTCTGTGCCGTTTCCGTGATGCACGTCCCAGTCCACAATGAGCACCCGCTCATATCCGATCTTCTGGGCATGTCTCGCCCCGATCGCGATGTTATTGAAGAGACAGAACCCCATCCCGCGATCAGGTAACGCATGATGCCCTGACGGGCGTACAAGCGCGAACGCGTTCTCACCACCTGCTGCGAGATCGATGGCACGGATCATCCCGCCTGCGGCGAGCAGCGCGACACGGTACGAGTCCTTACAGAGAACAGTATCCGGATCGAGTTGGATTTCACGCTCTGAGTATTCCCTAACTTTTGATATGTACTCCGGATCGTGGACATACCGGATTTCTTCGATGGATGCTGGCTCTGGCTTGATCCTGCGCAGGTCGATCCCGGTCTCCTCGATCAGTTGCATGATCGCGATCAACCGCTCCTTTCGTTCAGGGTGGTTTCCGGTATCGTGCAGCAGGTAATCGGGATGGTAGATGATTGCGGTCATTCGGATGATGTCCCATCCGAAGCCGCAATTTGAGCTTTCAGCTCCGCGATTTCCTTTTTCAAATCGTCGATATCATCTTTCAGATTGTTTATCTTGCCTTTGTAGCCATCAACTTCTTTCACCAGAGAAAGTCGGCCTATCTCTGCTTCCTTATATTTCTTATCCAGAGTTTCAACATCTCTTTCAAGAGCTTCTTTCTGCCTATTCAGATCTTTAATAGCCTCATTTGCCGTTGCAAGGTCGGTCTGGAGTCCTACCTTCTCGGTCTCGACCTTCTGATACTTACCTCCGAGCGCCTCCTCCCGCTCCTCCGAAAGACTCAGGTTCTGAAGAGCAGCGTCCAGAAACTTCTCCTTCATCTGATAGTCGACCATCGTCTTCTGCAAGGTATCGTTCGAGACTTCGTACTTTGATTGCAGATCGGTGTATGTGTACTGGTAGTACACGCTGGCTGCTGCAATCCCCAAGCATAGCAGCATGATGAGTCCGAGCAACGAGAAACTGACATCTCTTTTCATCGGTTATGCTTTTTGGTAAAACCCTTATAAATCACTTCGCATAGTCCTGCCCTGCCAGACTCCAACGAGGCAGAGCGCTCAACCCACCACACCCTCCAGCGCACCCATCGGATCACACCACATTTGCAGATAATTAATAATATATCGGAGCATAAATTTCGTGATAACTCCCCTGAACATATTGATTCCTGATGCGCACACCACAAACAAGTATCCGGTACCGCCACCACTACCAACATCTTTTTGATCATGGCGCGGTCATTATGCAAATGAATAACAGAGGAAGAGGATACGAGATGCCATTTACAATACTCCGAAAGCGAGAACTCGTCCCGACGATCCACCAGCTGGATGTCGCTGCCCCGCGGGTGGCAGAGAAAGCGATGCCCGGACAGTTCGTGATACTGCGAATCGATGAGTGTGGAGAGCGCATACCGCTCACAATTGCTGATTTCGACGCGGCAGACGGGACGGTTACGCTCATCTTCCAGGAGATCGGAAAGACGACCCGCCAGCTTGCGTCGCTTAATGCGGGCGATTCGATCGCTGACCTCGCAGGACCGCTCGGACGCGCGTCAGCTATGGAGAGGTTCGGAACCGTTGTCTGCGTGGGCGGCGGCGTCGGTATTGCGCCGATCTTCCCGATCGCACGGGGGCTAATGGATGCGGGAAACAGGGTGATCTCGGTAATCGGTGCGCGGAATGCAGACATCCTCTTCTGGGAGGAGCGGATGGAAGAAGCAAGCAGTAAACTCTATGTCACAACCGATGACGGCACAAAAGGGCACCACGGGTTTGTTACTGATATCGTGCAGAACGTGATCGAGAGTGGTGAGCAAATCGACAGGGTGATTGCGATCGGTCCGCCTGTGATGATGCGGGCGGTCGCTGGCGTCACAAAGCCGTTTGGCGTCAAGACCGTAGTCAGCTTAAACCCGATCATGGTGGACGGGACGGGCATGTGCGGCGCATGTCGGGTGCTTGTAGGCGGTGTTACGAAGTTTGCGTGCGTGGACGGACCCGAGTTCGATGCGCACGAGGTCGATTTCACGCTTCTAATGAGCAGGCTTGCCATGTATCTGCCAGAAGAG
>JAUWGA010000125.1 GCA_030606635.1 Methanosarcinales archaeon | reverse complement strand
TGCGATCAACATCGTGACCGCAACTAGGACGTGGGAGAACCTCGAATACGGCGCATCCCCGCGTGCATCGATCGCGCTTACACTGACAGCGAAGGCGAGAGCGCTGATTCGTGGGCGCAACTACGTATCCAAAGAGGATATCCATGCGATGGCATGTCCGATCCTGCGGCACAGGATCATCCTGTCGTTTGAGGCAGAGCGGACAGGGGTCACACAGGACAAGGTGATCCATGAGATCACCAAGAGTGTGAAATAGGCTGGTAATGTGGCCATACCACTTCGAGTTACCCGAGTTACCGCACCGATGCCGGAGGCATTAGCGATTTCGGTCAATCACCACAAAACCGCGAACATCCCTCCAATCCCAAAAGAATATGTAACCTCGTAACACATGGGGTCTATGCTTCCGATACTCACGAAGTCGCTTACGGACGCGCCGATCACGATTCGTGGCGAATATTATTACTTCATCCACCCGATAACGGACGGTGTACCCGAACTTACGCCCGCGCTCCTCTCAGAGGTTGCGGATCGCATCATCGAACTTGCTGATACCGGTGTGGACAAGATCGTAACCATCGAGGCGATGGGGCTCCCGATCGGGACCGCGCTTTCCATGAAGACCGGCATCCCGCTTGTGGTCATCCGGAAAAGGCAGTACAACCTCCCAAATGAGATTGCCGTGCATCAGCGTACAGGATACTCGAAGGGAGAACTGTACCTGAATGGGATCAATAAAGGAGACCGTGTGCTCGTCGTAGACGATGTGATCAGTACAGGGGGTACGATGAAAGCGGTCAGCCTTGCGCTCGAACTTGCTGGCGCCGAGGTAGCAGATATTGTCGTGGTCATCGAACGCGGCGAAGGTGCAGCAGCATTGCGTGCCGCGGGACGTGATGTGAAGACGCTGGTCTCGGTGGAGGCAGGCGCGGAAGGTGTCACGATCAAATCGGCTCAGTGATGGCTGATACGGTTCTTGTCTCCGATCTCGTCACCTATTTGCGATGCCCGCGCCTTGTATACTTTGCAAGCCGGAAAAACGACCGTGAACCGGTGGAGCGGGAGGTGGATGCGAGATACTTAGCCCATCTCATCTCAAAGGAACTTGCGCTTACGTACCACCGTGCCGCTGCAAGTACAAGCGAAGATGCGGCAGAAGCGCTGCGGATCGAACTTGACCGCATCGTAAACGACCTATCCGTGATCTACCGTGCCGAACTTGCAGGTGTGGATCGCTCCGTGATCAGGGATGCAGCAGAGGGCATCGATATCGGCGCAATCGGACTACGGATCGCAGACGTCATCCAAAAGACCGGTAGGGACGAACTTCTCGCAAGGATCACCCCGTGTGCGGTCGAGTACGCAATCTATTCGGACGCTCTCGGGCTCGCGGGGTCTCCTGGCAAACTGGTGCGGGTGGGCGGCCGCGTGCTGCCGTACATGATCAGGACCGGTGAAGCGCCTGAAAACGGGGTATGGAAACCTGACCGGCTGCAGATCACGGCTTATGCGATGCTTGTGGAAGAGCGGTTCGGACAGGTCGTGGAGTACGGTATTGTGGAGTATGCACGGTTCTTTGAGCTGCGGGAGGTGGTTATCAGATCACGAGACCGGCGCAGGGTTCTCGAGCTGCGAAACCGGGTTCGGATGATCAAAGGCGGCAGGATGCCTGACCGTGCGCAGGATGCGCCGTGCGAGCTCTGTGCATTCGAAGAGGATTGTGTCGCAAAGCGGTCGCTTGCATCGAAGTTCTGGTAGTATTTCTAAATTCTGTGATTTGTATTAAATGTTAAAGATTTGCAGATGATCGAGCAAAAAGCATGCAACATATTTAAAGCAGAGACCAATAGATAATCACTGATGAAGGCGGTTATTCTTGCTGCGGGTGAAGGAGTACGGTGCAGACCACTGACACTTACGAGATCGAAGGTGATGCTTCCGGTCGCAAACAAGCCAACGGTCGAGTATGTGGTGCAGGCGCTGCATGACAGCGGCATCAGAGATGTTGTAATGGTTGTTGGGTATGCAAAAGAGCGCATCATGAATTATTTTGGGAACGGGAAGGATTTTGATGTCAATATCGAATATGCGGAGCAGAAACAACAACTCGGCACGGCATACGCGATAAAACAGGTGAAGGATCTCGTGGAGGGAGAATTTCTTGTACTGAATGGGGACAATCTCGTGAGCGAAGAGACGATTACAGACCTCACAGAGAAACACGCAGGAGGCGTATCGATTCTGACAGCAGCAAGATCAGATGCCACCGGATATGCGCTTGTTGAGGAGAGGGACGGTAAGGTTCTAAAGATCACCGAGGGCATGACACTGAAGGGCGTCTGCAATGTTAATACCGGCATCTATATATTTGGGCCGGATATCTTTGATGCGATCGATGAGACGCTTAAGTCCGAGCTCGGTGAATTCGGGATCACGGATTCGATACAGCGGATGGTCGATGCAGGATATGGAGTCCATGCATACAGAACAGACCGCACGTGGATGGATGTGATACATTCATGGAACCTGCTCGGTGTGAATGCAAGGGTTCTTGAGGACGTTCATGAATCGGTGCACGAAACCGCGGAGGTGGACGGCAAGATCAAGGGCAGAGTGGTCGTTGGCAGCGGTTCGATCATCGGGACAGGTTCGTACATCAAAGGTCCTGTGATCATCGGAAGGGACTGTGAGATCGGTCCGAATGTGGTCATCGCGCCGTCAACATCCATCGGAGACAATGTCACGATCGAGCCGTTCACGTACATCAGAAACAGCGTGATCCTTGATAACACATACGTAGGCTCGGGAAGCACCATAAAAAACTCCATCATAGGCGAGAACAACCTCATCGAAAGCCATTTCATCACAGAGAGCGGAAAGAACCTGATGATAGAATTGGAGGGGGTGCTGCATCATGCAGATGAACTCGGCACCGTGCTCGGCGATGGTAACAGGGTCGGATGCAACGTCTCGACTGCGGCTGGCACACTTATCGGAACAGAGTGCAGGATCGAAACCGGTGCTGTTATAAGGAAGCAGATACCGCCCCATGCGCTGGTGATGTGATATGTGTGGTATCGTCGGTTATCTCGGTAACGGCTCCGCCGTCGACGCTCGGGACGGAGAGTTTTTCACGAGCGTTAACGCCTCCGGCGTCGACGTCCGAGACGGAGAATTTTTCACGGGCGTTACATCGGGAGCCATGCCGGTTCTCTTCGATCTTTTGAAGAAACTGGAGTACCGCGGATACGACTCTGCCGGAATCGCTATACTGAACGATGAAAAGGATGAGATCCAGACATTCAAGACCGAAGGAAGCGTCGGTGACCTGATATCGATCACGCCTGAGCTTGTAGGGCGCATCGGAATCGGGCATACGCGGTGGGCAACGCATGGAAAACCATCGACCATGAACGCGCACCCTCACTCTGATGGTACAGGCAGGATCGCTCTCGTCCACAACGGGATCATCGAGAACTATACAGAGATCAAGGACAAATTAATCGACTCAAGACACGAATTCAGGTCAGAGACTGACACAGAAGTACTTCCGCATCTGATCGAGGAATATTATGACGGCGATCTCGAATCAGCAGTTCGAAACGCGCTGTCAATGGTTCGCGGGTCGTACGCACTCGCGGCGATATGTGTTGATGATCCGGGCAAGATCGTTGTTGCGCGGAAGGATAGCCCCCTCGTCGTTGGGCTTGGAGATGGCGGGGTTTTTATAGCGTCCGACGTATCCGGGATCCTTAAGTACACGAGAGATGTCATCTTCATGAACGATGGGGAGATCGGTGTAATAACAGATTCCGGTATCGATATCACGACGCTCGATGGGGTTTCTGTTGAGAAGAAGATCGAAACGATAGAATGGGATCCCGAGGCGGCAGAGAAGAGCGGTTATGAGCATTTCATGCTAAAAGAGATATTCGAACAGCCAGACACCATCAGGGATACGTTTTCCGGGAGAATATCGGCAGAGGGGATCGATCTCGGTGTAGCGCTGCCGAACGTCAGGAGGATCGTGATCCTCGCATGTGGAACCTCGTATCATGCCGGGCTCTTTGGGAGGTATGTGATCGAGCGGTTTGCCAGAATCCCTGTAGATGTCGAGATCGCATCCGAGTTCAGGTACACAGACCCGATCATCGATTGCGGCGATCTCGTGATAGCGATCACGCAGTCAGGAGAGACCGCTGACACCCTTGCAGCGATCAGGGAAGCGGGATCGAAGGGCAGCCAGAAACTCGGGATCGTCAATGCGCTCGGAAGCAGCATAACAAGGGAGTGCCAGTGCCTCTTCACGAGAGCGGGACCCGAGATCGGTGTTGCTGCCACCAAATCGTTCACATCGCAACTGGCATGTCTGCTCTTGCTTTCAGTAGAGCTCGGTAAAGCGAGAAAGACGTTATCAACGGCAGATGTAAACGACTTCGTCTACGAATTAAAGCAGATGAGCGGGAACATCCAGCGTGTGCTCAACAGTGCGTCTGACATCCGGGAGTGCGCAAAAATCTTTGCTGACGCGGATCAGTTCCTGTTCATGGGCAGGGGTGCAAACTACCCAGCCGCGCTTGAAGGCGCGCTCAAATTAAAAGAGATCTCCTACATCCCGGCAGAAGGATTTCCAGCAGGCGAACTGAAGCACGGTCCGCTTGCCCTGATCTACGATGGGATCCCGGTGGTTGCGATAGCGACAAAGGATCCGGTGTACGAGAAGATGCTCGGGAACATCAAGGAGGTTAAGGCAAGAGGCGCAACCGTCATCGGCATCGCAAACGAGAACGACACTGAGATTGCGAAATACGTGGACTATGTGCTCAGGATACCTGATACCAACCCGTGGATCGCGCCCGTCCTCTCTTCAGTCGTGCTCCAGTTGTTCGCATACTATGTCGCACATCACAGGGGTTGCGAGATCGATAAGCCGAGAAATCTTGCAAAGAGCGTTACTGTGGAGTGAGAGTAATAGGTGACCGGAGTGATACCATGAAATTCGGATCAAGCGGGATACGAGGAATCGCGAATCAGGCGGTTACGTCAGAATTAGCCCTCCGGATCGGGCGCGGGGTTGGCGCGGACCGGGGCAATGTCGTCGTTGGACACGATACGAGAAGAGCAGCAGAAATGATTGAGTACGCGGCGATATCAGGGCTTCTCTCGGTTGGCTGCCGGGTTACGCGGGTTGGAATGGTTGCAACGCCGACGCTTGCCTACGCCGCGAGGGATTACGACTGTGGCATCATGGTAACCGCCTCTCACAATCCGCCCGAGTACATCGGTGTGAAACTATTCAATCCTGATGGGATGGCGTTTGACTCAAAGCAGCAGAAGACGATCGAACGGTTGATCGAAGATCCCAGGGGCGCAGA
>JAUWGA010000031.1 GCA_030606635.1 Methanosarcinales archaeon | reverse complement strand
GCAGGCGATTGCTGCTATGGCTTATGGTACGGAGACTGTGCCTGCGGTCGACAGGATCGTTGGACCCGGGAATGTCTATGTGACCGCTGCAAAGATGCTGGTTCCAACCCGGATCGATTTTCCCGCGGGACCATCAGAGGTACTGATCATCGCAGACGAGAGCGCAAATCCCGATTTCATCGCAGCGGATATGGTCGCGCAGGCAGAGCACGATCCTGATGCGGTATCGATCCTTGCAACTACATCAGAGGCGGTTGCCGATGAGGCGTTCGAACTGGCAAGATCACGGGGTGCAGGTGCGGTTCGGTCAGAGATCATCGAAACGTCACTCGAACACGGCGCAATCCTCGTCTTCGATTCGATCGATGAGTGCATCGAGTTTTCGAACACGTTTGCGCCGGAACACCTCGAGATCATGGTCAAGAATCCGCTTGATGTACTAAACCGCGTTTACAATGCCGGTTCGATCTTTGTCGGCGATTATGCGCCGGTCCCGGCCGGCGATTACGCGTCAGGCACGAACCACGTGCTGCCGACAGCAGGTCACGCATGGACGTACTCGGGCCTGAACGTCGGCTACTTCACAAAAAAATCAAGCATCCAGATCATCAGCAAGGAGGGACTATCGCAGATTCGGGATACGGTTGTTGCGATAGCGGGTGAAGAGGGGCTCAGTGCCCACGCGGATGCCGTTAAGGCGCGGTTTTCAGATGAGTGAGGGAATGGGGTGGGGGGCGGATGTGCCCGGATTCTCTATTGAAATCGCTATGAAGCAGTCATGAAACTCTTGTACCCTCTACCCTCCCCGCGGTGATGAATCGACAGGGATTGTCAGATCCCGATCAACTCTGCGATCCGCTCCACCTCTGTGACCGCTTCCGAATCATCAGGCAAATCGATGAGAGGAATTCCGTCGAGATCGTAGTCTGCAAGTTTGGAATCGAACGGAATCGTCCCAGCAATCTCAAAATCGAGTTCTGATGCATACTTCTGCAAACTCTCCCGGTTTTCGGGTGTGACCTTGTTTAAGATGATGTAGATATTTTTGAATCCGAGATCGAGTTCGCCTGCAAGATCGCGTATCCGCTCGGCAGTGAGAAGCCCTTTGCGCGAGCCATCGGTCACCACAAGTAAAATATCGAGGTTTCTGATGATTCTCCTGCTCAGGTGCTCAAGACCTGCTGCGGTATCGATTATTGTGAGGTCATAGTTCTTCGTGATCTTGTCCATGATGCCGCGGAGCAGGTTGTTTGCATAGCAGTAACAGCCGGGTCCATCGGGTCGCCCCATCACAAGCAGGTCGTACTTTGGCGTCTCTGCAAGTATCTCGTATATCTTCGATTCGAGCACCAGCATCTTGTCAGCATCAGGTGGAAGACCTTCGAGCACCATCTCCCTGATATCGCCCACGGTCCTGGAAACGGTATCGCCAAGTGCCTCCGGCAGGTTGGTGTCGGGATCGGCATCGACCGCAAGCAGCACACTGCCGCCGCGCATAACGTGCCTGATCAAGAGAGCGGTGACCGCTGTTTTCCCTGTTCCGCCTTTTCCTGTTATTGCGATGGTTGTTGTCATATCACACCTATAGCATCAAGAAGACCGCCGCGCACATCCCTGCTGCAAGATTACATGCATATCCGCCCTCGCGCTCATAGGAACCCGAGCGCATCCTCGATTCTGCCGAGTTCATGTCCTGTAGTGTCAGAGCCCGCAAGGTATCCGGATGAGTTTGCAAGCAACCCCGCCCCGATAAGCGGTGATCCGAAATTGACAGTTCCGATATCGACCGGAAGACCGAACGCGTCCTCGAGAATCGCTATTTCAGCATCGCTTACTTTCGGGTGCACCAGAACACCTTTGTTGGTGGCGATTCCAGCCATACCAACCGTCTTTAACCCGGCGATGGTCGATCTCCGCACATCCACCTGCATCGCCTCACTAATCACCGCTACCGCCTTATCAGAGAGAAGCGGGTGCACGATTGCAGCGGTGTCGTTTGCAAGAATGATGTTTCCACAGGCGTTCATGAGGCTCGGGAGCGGCCACACATCACCAAACTCCCGCAGTTCTTCGATCTCACTTGGGTGTGTATGCTTTGAGACCACAAACCCGGCGCAGTTACCGCACGACAGCGATCCCACGATGAAACTCCCTGCCAGCGAAACCGGTACAATCCGAACCTGCAGTGCATCCTCGATCTGTTGCGCAACCAAGTCAGGCACACCTGCCGGAACAAATGCTACGCTCTCGGTCACTGTGGCGAAGATGCCGAGTACAGAACTGCCATAAAGCGTCAGTTTTCGATCCAGCGCACTCTCACCTCTTCAATAAATCTTTCAGCACCGTATTTGACAGAGACAAAACAATCAAGCGAGTTCCGCCTCCACAACACCGTCCTCAAACCGCACGGCACGTACCCGGATACGCCTCGGCGGCTTCTGCGCGCCCCGCCTCCAGATCGCTTCATTGATCGTGCGATCCAGTTTGACGCTCTCGGAATCCGTCTTCATATGCCTCGTGAGATACGCGCGCACCTCTTTTACTGCCCTCTTACTCCGCTTCCATCTGGCAGTGCTCTTCACAGACCGCAGCGGTATCGTGTATATCTGTTCCTTTTCCATCATACTCAATCAATCCTCAGGTTCAATCCTTAATGCTGTTGCGTCTCCAGTGACGCCTCTTCGGATGGGTTGTAACCTTCCGATTCGTCTTCATAATCGCCCAAACAGGAACACGCTGGTTCTGATTGTGTGCCTTTGCGAGCAGTTTCTTCTGTCCTTTTGTTTTTTTGGTCATATAATCACTTCATGTCAGATGTAAATCTGTTAGTATCTTTTCGCCTATTAATTCATCGTTTGCATATACTTTGATCACCACATGGTAGGTTCCCGCAATTGAGACTTTCCCGATAGTTGTTTCGACTTTCGCGGGCAGATTAAACTCTGCACGCAATTCACGCGACTCTCCGCTCTCGATCCGATCGTCGAATTCAAGTGTGTACTCCTCGGTCTTCTCTTCGGCAGACATGCTTTTCATACCAAGGTTGACCTTCCAGTCATCCATTTTGACAGCGGTTGCGGTCATGACGATCTTCTCTTTCGTAACGGTCTCGCTTCCATTGTTAAAGATCGTTATGGTCGCATCAGAGGGAACTCCGAGTTTCAGTTGGGATGTGTCGACCGATTCGACATAAGCACGCTCTGGCGGCACCCATGGGGCAATTGGTTTCTGTTCGGACGGTTTATCGCCGCCGATGCAGCCGAACACAGAACACACTATGGCAAGTGCGATAATAATTGCGGATATGTTTCTTACTGTGATCTGGTTGCTTACTTTCACAATTGCTATATATCACCCCATCATATAAAACATTTGAAGCGTTTGGGGGATCGGGTTCGTGACCTGGTGCCAAAGTGATCAAAGCCTTTATGTATTGCCGGCACTGTATCTGGTATGCAACCATGCCAGCGGGGTAGGGTAGCCAGGATATCCCGTCGGGCTCATAACCCGAAGATCGATGGTTCAAATCCATCCCCCGCTATAATGCACGCAACGAACATCCGACTGCGCGATTTTATTGTCACGGACAACGGCTGGATCTTTGCAGCGTCCGGTTACGACCATACCGGGGGCGTGCAAGCAGTCCTCAGATATATACCTGATCAGAACGGCGATCGTGAGATGGGCGGTGTCAGGTACCGCAAACTCGATTTTGACGAGTCTGGCGAGTTTCTGGAGAAGAACCGCGCCTCATGGAAGTTTCGTCTCCCCGAAGATGCGATCTCAAGGGTTCTCAGATCGAACGAGCGTATACCTGCCCTTGCAAAGGAGGATCCGCGGGTCGCCGTGATCGTTGACGTGCTTAAGAGTGCTGGAATCCCTGTCGATAAGATGGGGGTCACGGGTTCGATGCTCCCCGGATTGCAGATCGAAGGTTCGGATATCGATTTTGTGGTGTACGGACGATACTGGTTCCTTGCGAGAGATGCGATCCGGCGGGAGATTTCGAGAAACAGGGGCAGAGACCGAGACCAAGATTCTGACAAACTTGAGATCAAAGAGATCAGTGAGGCGATGTGGCGCCAGATCTATGCAAAGAGGGTGCCAGAGATCTCCTTTGAGGAGTTCTTGACCCATGAATTGCGGAAAGGGAACCGGGGCATGGTGGGTGATACGTATTTCGACCTGCTCTTTGTCCGTGACTGGGATCAACTGCCAGTTACACAGGAGCGCGGAGCTGATCTGCGGCGGTGCAGCTTGACCGCGCGGGTTCTAAGCGCAGATCTCGCATTCGACAGTCCCGCGATATACGAGATCGACCATCCGGTCGTATCCAAGATCCTCTGTTACACACATACTTATGCAGGGCAGGCGCTGGCTGGCGAGGTTGTCGAGGCGCGGGGCATGCTGGAAGATGTGCGCGGTCAGAAGCGCCTCGTTGTCGGGACGTCGCGTGAGCCGGTCGGCGAGTGGATGCGGTCGCTCGATCTGTTAGGTCGCGTCCCGCAGCCAGAGAAGTGATAGGGACAATAATGGGCTAAGCGCTAATTGCCGGAAGTTCCCTATAAATTGATACCGAATTATGGAATTTTTCGGATCAAACCCATGTTTCACAGAAACTCAACATCATCATCAACCGGCGCGGTTATGGCATTTCCATCGTGAGCATCGATCATGATGCTGCCATTCATACCTTTAATCTCCCAGACTGGCAGGTACACAATGTCCATATCGAGATCGATGTCCTTTGCCAGAGGTCTCACCGTCCTGTGCTCGGTGATGATGGCGCTGCCTGATGTGCTGGTAGTGGCTATGTTTTTCGTGTTGCTCTCGATCGCATCGTTTAATATCTCTTCCCGGGCTTCGACTTTCGTAACAGTAGGGCTTTTTATCTCGTAATTCTGGCAGGGAACAGATATGGAATCGCATACATCTTGCAGGTACTCGTGTTTCTCCCTGTTCAATGCATTGATCGCGCCAGAGCCCTCTGATGATAGATGTATCGGCTTTGTCTTGTGCTGCCTGTGCGTATCAATGACGTATCTATAATTCCAGAATGGCACAAACTCGATGGCAGCACCGGTTATACCGCTGACAAAACCTTTCGCAGTCGCGATCGCACGCCTCTCATCCACGCGTATCGATGCGCATCGAAGCTGCAGCATATCACGTGAATCGTCCGCAATCTCGATGATCTCTGGCATCCTGCCCGCAGGATCCCCCTGAGGCTCATGGTGCCCCTGCGGCTCATACTTCTGATACTCCTGAGGCTCATACTCATGAGACTTTTGGTACTCCTGACCCAGAAGATCATAACGTGCGTCTTCTGCCTCTGCAAGCATCGCCTTTCCTATGCGGATCTCAAGTTCGGCACGATCCCATCTCCTGATGTTGTGCCGATCCGCGAAGAGCACCATCTGGTCAGTGATCGCGTCGGATATGAAGAGCGCATCGTAAGCCCCCTGCACCGCATCTGCGAAATACCGCAGATCGGTCTCGGTCCCGCCATACTGGATACAGGTCATCCTCCCATCCTTCGCAACAACCAGGTCGGTTCGCGGATGGGTTCCCCGGATCAGGGGATTCACATCGTACCCCTGCGAGCTTAGAATATTTGTAAGAAGATCGATTAAGATTTGTCTGTTCATCGCCTACACCTCGCACATACACCTACATATTGAGCAGTTTGCGGAGGTCATCATCCTCCATCGGGGCTGGTATCGCCGAATGTTCGCAATCCATGACCGCTTTCGCAAGCTTGCGGTACACATCTGCGATTGCGGAGTCTGGAGCCTTTTCGAGCACAGAAAACCCCCGCCGCTCGCAGTCCTGCACGATATCGTCTTTCGGGATGAATGCGACGAGTTCGCTTCCGATGCTGCCCGCAAATTCGATTATGATCTCTTCTTCTCTCGGGACGTTCCTTGAATTGCAGATCACGCCACTAAGCGGCATCTTCAGTTTCAAAAGCCCTTTGCAGATGTTATTTGCAGCATAAATCGGCATGTATTCGCCTGATGAGATTATATACGCCTCGCTAACAAGCCCCTTTCGGATCGGCGCCACAAAGCCGCCGCACACGATATCCCCCGGCACGTCATAGATCACAAGATCGCTCTCTGTAAGCGCTGTTGTGATCTTCTGCAGTTCTGTGACCGCGACGATGATCCCCCTGCCAGCACACCCGACACCGGGCTCTGGTCCGCCGACCTCGATGCATTTGACGCCCTTGTAACCTTCGTGGATGACATTCTCCGGAGAGAGCTTAACTCCCCGACGTATCAGATCCAGCACCGTCGGAATCCGCCTACCATTGAGCAGCGTGATCGAGGAATCGCTCTTCGGGTCGCAACCGATGATGGTGACCGAATGCCCGTCATCCGCGCACGCTGCTGCGACATTTGAGGCGGTGCTGGACTTGCCGATCCCGCCTTTGCCGTAGATCGCTATTCTTCTTGTTTGGTACATACGTTCTCAAGCGCTGCTATATCACAATCCGCAACTTAAACATCCACCACTCGAGCGTGCTCTTGTATCTTGTTCGGTACATGCATTCTCAAGCGCTGCTATATACTCCTGGTATGCTGCGATCAGATCGGTTGTTTTGTCCATGAAACCATGAACACGCGTGTAAAACTCTTTGAGGTATGCCTCCTCCTCAGGATGGTCCTCTTCTGATAGTTCCGATATTGATCTGGAGACCTCTGAAAACTCTTTTTCGCGAACAATCATTGCCTCACCAAGTTTGAGTAAGACTTCTGTATCCATCAATTCTGTAGCCATATTTGAAACTTGCGCTTCCATAGTATTTAATAATGATTAATGATGGAGATGTCGTCTTCTCTGGTGTCGGCAGCCCTGCCACACTCTGTGGCACATCCCTGCATCTGAAAATCCAATTGCCGATTTTATACTAATGGCTTGATTCACGGAAGGGAATTGAGGCGTGTCCCGAAGCGTATGGGCACAATCCGGAGAGTTAAAAATCCCCGAGATCCCGGGCGACGTGGCCACTGGTATGGGTTCGGGTATGCGCGAATTTTATCCCGATTCCAAAAAAACGAAAACTTTTTAAGGGGTTGATCGTATTATGCCTTACTACAAACAATAGGAGGAGGATATTATAGTAGTGAATAGAAAAAGAATATTGTATGGGCTAACTATGTTAATTGTTGTTCTGACGATTGGTGTAGCATTAGCAATAGTACCGCCACCACCGGCAAATCAGGATCTGGGAATATATGACACCTTGTGTGCAGAGTTCGCAGAAGATGACTGTAGGGCATGCCATAGTTCCGGCGTTCCGGATACCCACCACATGTTAGTACAGACGAGCTATGGATGTACAGACTGCCACCAGGTTATGACCAACCCCGACGGCAGTACCGGTGTTGGAATAATCAGGAATTGTGTGGAGTGTCATGTTACATCACCACACCATGAAACACAAGAAGCTGTGGACAGGCATTGTAGTTACTGTCACGGTAGCTTTGTCGACGACTATGATGATGGGCATTCGATCCCGACATACGCCCCGTCACTGATAACCCCGGATACCAGCTATACCGCGATAGACAATACAACCGATAAGAAATGGGGTGGCTGTGAGGCATGTCATGAACCCGACAGCACATCGGTACCACCGATTTATAGTAACCCCGAGACGCACCACAATCTTGGCACTCTGAGCCTCGATTGCGGTATATGCCACGGCGACACTTCTGATGGTGGGAATCTGCTCGACATCAGAAAATGTGAAGATTGTCATGGTACTATATCTCTGCACAATATCCAGTACGACTACACCAGTACTAAAGGCGAGCTTGGATATGGGCATGTAGGTGATAGTTGGGACTGCGCGGGCTGTCATGCATGGTATGTGGCATACAGCGATGCACCGCAGACAGGACCGATAATACCGAGTATCGACGAGGTAAGTCCTGCCAGTATGTTGGCTGGTGTGGAAACCGTGGTGACCATTACCGGTGACAACTTCGAGAATACTGTGAATGGTATTAACTATACTTCCGAGGTGGTTATTGTTAATGATGCAGGAACTATGAACGTGACACCTGACTCCATAAACACCTCAGAGATAGTAGTAACCATCTCTGCACTGGATGCAGGAAATTACGGACTGCGTGTGGTCAAGAGTGGCATGGAGAGCAATTTGGTGCCGATAGTGGTTGTGCCTCAGGTAACAATCGATTCAGCTACGCTTAGGAGGAGTATTGTAACCATCCGTGGTTCAGGGTTCAGCGATGGATCATATAATGGGTGGCTCGATGTTACCGTCAATTGCGAAGGCAGCGTCCTTGAATCCAGTATTGTCAACTGGGACGATACACGGATCGTGGTTGACTGTTCGTCAGCAGCGGCTGGAGACGAAGTAACCGTTAATGCTCTACATGGTTCTGACTCTGCCACGATCGGATAACACACACGAACCGCCTAAGAAGCCACATGACATCGAATAGGGATTTGCTATCAAATCCCTGTCTTTACTTTTTTTAGTACAGTAGAAAGATATGAAAAAATTCTTTTTGACGTTTATAACGTTTTTAGCAATTAGCATCATACTATTAAGTGGAACAGCTTACTCAGAAGAGCCACGACGTGATGTTATTATCGGATTTCACCAGATGCCTATTCCTTCGGAAAAGGCATTGATCCACAGTGAAGGGGGCGTTGTAAAACATGAGTATCGCTTAATCCCTGCCGTGTCTGCAAGTTTATCAGAGAAGGCGATAGATAATATGAGAAAGAACCATAGGGTCGCCTATATTGAGGACGATTTAATACTTACGATAGCAACCGATGAATACGTGAATTCCTCGGGTGTGCGCCACATCGGCTGTGAAATGACGCATAACAACGGCATTGATGGTACCGGGGTTAAAGTGGCAGTTATTGATACCGGCATAGATTATACTCATGAAGACTTGGATGCCAATTACAAAGGCGGTTATGATTTCGTGTTCAACGATCCTGATCCCTTTGATGATTACAATAGCCATGGCACCCATGTGGCAGGCATCATCGCTGCTGAGGGGAATGGAATAGGTGTGGTAGGTGTAGCCCCAAATGCCAGCCTCTATGCTGTCAGGGTATTGGATAGTGCCGGCTTTGGTACTGTCAGCTGGGTGATTGCTGGCATTGAGTGGGCGGTAGATAATGATATGGATGTGGCAATTATGAGCTCTGGCACTAAGGAGGATTGTCAATCACTTCGAGAAGCTTGTCGTAATGCCTCCGATGCAGGTGTGCTTCTGGTGGCAGCGGCTGGAAATACAGATGGTGGAAATGTGACCTATCCAGCTAGATATGATTCTGTGATAGCTGTAACAGCTACCGATCTGAATGATAGCCAAGCATCTTTTTCACCTATAGGTCCGGAGGTTGAGTTAGCTGCTCCAGGCGTGAATATAATGTCTACTACCAGTGGCGATGGTTATGGAACTTTGAGCGGAACTTCCCAGGCAGCCCCTCATGTGGTTGGAACAGCCGCTCTTATCATTTCATCTAACCTGCCGGATGTTAACGACGATGGGGTAGTGAACAACGAAGATGTGAGACTGCAACTACAATCGACGGCACAAGAGTTGGGAGATCCGGGGAAGGACGACACGTATGGCTATGGTTTGGTTGAAGCACGTATCCCGGCAGCCGCGATCTCTTGCGACTGCGGCGACATCTGCGTGAGCACGCGTGGCTGGTGGCGCGACGGCGGCGCGTTTAACGCTAGCGGAGCACCGATACAGGATGCGGTGGATAACGCGAGCGGTGGTGACACGATCTGCGTCAAGGAGGGTAGCTACACCGAGCGCGTGCATGTGGCGACGGATCATCTGACGATTCAGTCTGAGACCGGGTCTGTTTCGACGATTGTTCAAGCCGCGAATTCAGGCAATCACGTCTTTGAGGTGATCGCTAATTACGTAAACATCTCAGGGTTCACTGTGACCGGAGCAAACGGAACTTCCCGGGCAGGGATTCATCTCAACGGAGCCGCTCACTGCAACATCTCTGACAACACTGTATCGGGCAACTGGAACGGCATCTACCTGAAGTTTTCGGACGACAACATACTTCTGAACAACACCGCATCGAACAACGACAACTATGGCATCAACCTGTACGATTCGAACGACAACCTGATCTACAACAACTACTGGAGCAACGCAGACAACGCATACGACGACGGATCCAACCGGTGGAACACCACCGTAACCACCGAACCAAATATAATCGGCGGACCCTCCATCGGCGGAAACTACTGGAGCGACTATAAATGCGATGATCCGGATGGAGATGGACTTGGAAATACGTCGTACAGCATAAATGGCGGCAGCAATCTCGATTATCACCCGCTCTGCCCACCATCACCTGTGAAAGGCGACCTCAACGGCGACGGTAACCTCACCCCTGCGGACGCCACGATCGCACTTCACCTTGCAGTCACCGGTGCACACGACGACGCAGCCGACGTCAGTGGCGACGGGCAGACCACTTCGCTCGACGCTCTCATGATCATGCGGGCGGCAGCCGGGATAGTAGAATTGTAGTTAGGCCCTACAACTTTCGTAGCCGTACGGCTTGTTTTTGCGATATCTTATAAACTTCGGTCTTAAGGTCTGTATCAAGAATTCCCGACAAGTTTATAATGGGGGGTGGTTTAGGTATATCCACTCTTCTGGCATAACGAGGCATCTGCACCGGAAAGATGCAGTATGAGTATAAGATGAGGTGAGCATAATATGAAAGCATACACGATCATTAAAACGACAGCACTGATTTTAGCACTTATTACAGTATCCGTAACGACGGCAGCCGCGATCTCTTGCGACTGCGGCAACATCTGCGTCGACGAGACTGGCTGGTGGCACGATGGCGGCGCGTTTAACGCGAGCACGACACCGATACAGGCGGCGGTCGACAATGCGACCGCGGGCGAGACGATCTGTGTGAAAGCCGGTAACTACACCGAGAATGTGGATATTGCGACAGCGCATCTCACACTTGCAGGCGAGGGCGCGGATGTGGTGACCGTGACCGCGGCAGATTCGGGCGACCACGTCTTCAAGGTGACCGTGGATTATGTGAACATCTCAGGGTTCAATGTGACTGGGGCAACAGGAAATGATGGGATTTATCTCACCGGAGCAGATCACTGCAACATCTCTGACAACAACGCATCGAACAATAAGTACCACGGCATCGAACTGTACGAGTCGAGCAACAACACACTCACAGGCAACACCGCATCGAACAACGACGGTTACGGCATCTACCTAGAATATTCGAGCAACAACCTGATCTACAACAACTACTTCGACAACGCAAACAACGTCTACGACGACGGATCCAACCAGTGGAACACCACCATAATAACCGCCGGACTAAATATAATCGGAGGACCCTCCATCGGCGGAAACTACTGGAGCGACTATAAATGCGATGATCCGGATGGGGATGGACTTGGAAATACGCCGTACAACATCACTGATGATGGCACTTTCGATCATCACCCGCTCTGCTCACCATCATCTGTGAAAGGCGACCTCAACGGCGACGGCTACCTCACCCCCGCGGACGCCGCGATCGCGCTCCAGCTCGCAGTCAACGGTGCACACGACGACGCAGCCGACGTCAGTGGCGACGGGCAGACCACTTCGCTCGACGCTCTCATGATCCTGCAGGCGGCGGCTGAGATCGTAGAATTGTAGTTTGACCATACCAGAAGCATCACAACACTCCATTCCAGTCAATTACCCCCTGCAAAAGAATGCGCGGGGGCGCTGGAATGTGGGATTTATGATCGAAGACACGAACAGGGAGATTGCGGAGGTATTTTCATGTTGCAGCTCGGGAGGTACGTCCCAGGGCGAATCAGACCAAAAACCCCTTCCCAATCGTGGTAAGATTCTCACACCCGGATTTCGTTACCACGACCAGATCCTCGATCCGGATGCCGCCGATCTCGGGATCGTACAGCCCGGGCTCGATGGTGATCACATTCCCGGCTTTGAGCATCTCGCCGCCGACACCTATATGCGGTTCCTCATGGACATCCAGCCCGACTCCGTGCCCGGTCGAGTGGATGAATAGTTCCCTGTACCCGGCATCCTCAAATACGCCGCACGCGGTATCATGAACCTCCTCGCCAGATGCTCCTGCCCGCACCACCCCAAGCGCGGCGGTCTGCGCATCCAGCACAGCATCATACATCTCGGATAGCGCCCGCGGTGGGCTGCCCCGCGCAACTGTGCGGGTCATATCCGCGTAGTACCGCTCCATCTTAAGCCGGGGGAATATATCGATCACGATGCTCTCATCCACCCGCAGTGCGCCTCTGCCTGCGTTGTGCGGATCGGCTGCGCCTTTCCCGCCTGCAACGATCGTCCCTTCTGATTCGCAGCCGCAGTCGAGCAGGGTGCGTTCGATCGCCGTCCTGACCCGCTCGGACGTCAATGGCTGGTCAGAGTCCGGGTCTGACAGGACGC
>JAUWGA010000047.1 GCA_030606635.1 Methanosarcinales archaeon | reverse complement strand
AATCGATGCGCCGCTGATCGATCTCGATAAGGCGGGAATCGTCCGTCTCGGAATGGCGATCGATGCGCCGCTTGCGCTTTCGTGGTCGTGCTATGAGTCAGGCGATCTACCGTGCGGAGTCTGCGAGTCGTGTCTCAGGCGTGCGCGGGCGTTTGCCGAGGCAGGGGTCGCGGATCCGGGATTGGGTATATAATCCCGCCCAAGAACTCAAAAACACCGGAGAGTTGATTTGATGCCACGATCGAGATTCACGCCGGCAGAAGAGTTTTACTGCAAACTTAAACGTCTGCGGTCTCGACAATTTAAAATCACAAACCCCCCAAAAAGACCCCCACCTCACTTGTAATACTTCTCTTGCACATCCTCGCCCAGCCGCCCGATCGCGTCAGCCCGACACTGCCTACAGTGCCGCATCTGCTTGGTGATCTTGCTGCATTCATCTTGCATGGCGCGCTTCTCCGAGAGCGTTGGCGGCGTGATGTCTGCAAACTTGTACTGCGGGATCAGTGGCATGATGTTCTGCAGGTAAACTCCAAGTCCCCTGATCTTCTTTGCGACATCGATGATGTGATGATCATTGATCGTCGGTATGAGGACCGTATTCACCTTCGTGATCAACCCCAGTTCAACGGATCGCTCCAATCCTTTCAATTGGTTCTCAAGCAGGATTTCCGCAGCCTCTCTTCCTGTATACTTCTTTCCGTGATAATTTACAAACGAATATATCTTCTCGCCGATCTCGGGATCGACCGCACTCAGGGTCACGGTGACGTTCGAGACTCCAAGATCCGCTAGAAGTTCCACCTTCTCAGGAAGCAGGAGTCCGTTGGTGCTGAGACACTTGATCAGATGTGGAAAATCTTCTTTTAGGAGACGGAGTGTTTCGAACGTTTCTTCGTTAAAAAGCGGCTCTCCAGGACCTGCAATACCGATCACTTTGATATACGGAAAGTCCCTGATCACTTCCCTGACACGCTCGACCGCCTCTTCTGGCGATAAGACCTGACTGGTAACACCGGGTCTGCTCTCGTTTACGCAGTCAAACTCCCTGATACAGTAGTTACACTGGATGTTACACTTCGGCGCGACAGCGAGATGCATCCGCCCGAATGCGTGACATGCGCCCGCGTTGAAACAGGGATGCTCCTGGATCTGTCTTAGCTGGGATGCATCCCATGGTATATCCCTGCCGTCGATCTTTGCTACACGGTACTCTTCTGAGGTCATACTGACTCAACAACCTTAACTTCGGGAACTTCCTTCATAAGCATCCGCTCGACACCGAGTTTCAGCGTGTACTGCGACATGGCGCAGCCAGCACATGCGCCAACAAGCCGCACCTTCACTGTGCCATCGTCCTCGACGTCGACCAGTTCGATATCGCCGCCGTCTGCCTGCAGCATCGGTCTGATCTTCTCGATCACCGGTTCAACCTTCTCTCTTATATTAGCCAATTTCTTTACCTCCTTTTCATTCCGTTCCATTCATTTTCATTCTGTTTCAGAGTAATTTCTGCACATGTTTGTAAACCTATCGCTCGATTAGCTCATCTGGCGCTCCCGCGAACCGAACGAGCGCCTCCGCCTCCATCTGGTGCAGACCCGCCGGAACGATCAGCAGATGCATGGGCGCACCAAAATCAGACCCGGCAAGGTCGCGTAGATAGTCACATTTCACCATGACATCAGGCGATCCTGCACGCGCGATCCCGATGCCGAGAGCGCGGTCGAGCAGCCCGCGCTCATCAACTTGCATCAACAATTGAGCCGCCTCCGAAATCGCCATAAACCCTTTTAGAGGATCGATATCGAGAAAGAGCATCGTGTGGAGGTCGTTATCGCGGTTTAAGAGAACTGTGTTATATGGCGTCTCTGAAACGATCGTCTTTGACCGGGCAGTGTAGGGGAATGGGATGGTTGCAGACTTTCCGAACCGGTAGTTCTGCAAGCCAGCAAGACCTGCTGCCGCAGACGCAATCGATGTGCCGTGGACGACCGCCGTCGCAATACCGAGGTCGTATGCGCGCAGGCGTAGATCGATATGTGTCGTCGAGACCATCGGATCCCCGCCCGATAGCAGCACCACATCCCGATCGGTCGCATGATGCAGCCATGCCGGATCCGACTCGATCTCGTCTCGTGAAAGCGTCGTGATCGTCGTCTGGTATCGCGATTCCATACGCTCTATGGTCGTTCCCATCATCTTCGAGGTGTAAAACTCGGCAAAGACCATATCAGCATCTTTTATCGCTTTGACGCCTTTTAAGGTGATATCCTCTTCATCGTATAGCCCGAGACCAACAAACGTTAACATCAAGTCTGATCTCTGCGCCAATTTATTTAAGTTGCACCGCAGAATGGAGATCATGGGAATCCACACCAGATCGAGGCATTACCTGCGAAGCAGTGATTCGAAAAAGATCATGAAAGAACTCGGAAAAGCATTTGATCCGTCTGATATCGGGGGTGTGTTCGAAGGAAAACGGTTTGAACTGGTTACAACCGATGTTTGCGACATCATACTGGTCGAGGATGTACCGATGATCTTCATGCCAGATGGCGAGCCGTTTCTCACTGTGCGAGGCGCGCTTGAGGTGAAGCCAGAGGCGCGCATCGTTGTGGTGGATGCTGGCGCCATCAGGTTCGTGGTGAATGGTGCTGATGTGATGCGCCCGGGAATCGTGCAGGCAGATCCTGGTATCAAGGCAGGGGATCTCGTGATCATAATCGAGGAGGCGCACAGAAAAGCACTTGCGATCGGGCGTGCGCTCATTTCCGGAGACGAGATGATCGGCGATTCCGGAAAGGCGGTCAAATCCCTGCACTACGTTGGTGATGCCATCTGGGAAGTAACACGAAAACAATAAAGTTTATAACTGATTAGTAATTACTTACACTTGGCACGTATTGTGCTGTGCGGACAAAGGTGGAAAACGCCTCCTTTCACCTTTGCTGAAAAATCTGGGATGACGGATTCCTCCTCGTTTTCATCCCGTCTGTGGGGGTGGGGTTATGCTTCCAGTTGCAAGGGTCATTGGTTTGGTCGCTCTGGCGCTGGAGCAAACTATACCCTCAACAGCAGAAGAGTTTGCAGATGCCCACACACGGCACAGGCACACCCAAGCGCACTAGCCACGGTGATACCTGCTTACCAAAATAATCCCGAGACACGGTTTAACTAAAGAAGGGTATCCCGGATCCGCGTAAGCGCGTCGTATATCCGCTCTCTCGACGCCGCGTATGATATCCGGATGAAGCTTGAACTTCCAGGACCGAATGCAGATCCGGGGGTGACTGCGATATACGCTTCCTTAAGCAAGCGTTCTGCGACATCGTCCCCGCCCCCGTAGTCAGCAACATCCAGGAAGAGATAGAACGCGCCGTCCGGCTTCGTGCAGTTAAACCCGAGCGATTTCAGACCATCAACCAGAATATCCCGCCGCGCTTCAAACTCAGCCACCATTGAATCGACCGATCCATGATCGGACCGTAGCGCGGTAACGCCTGCGTGCTGGACAAAGGACGCGGCATGGCTCACCGAATGCGACTGTAGTTTGAGCGCCGCTCTGATAATGTCCTGGGGCGCTGCCATGTATCCGAGACGCCAGCCCGTCATCGCGTACGATTTTGAGAAGCCATTTATCGTGATCACACGGTCCTGCATCCCGTCAAAAGACCCGACACTGTAGTGTTTTTTGCCGTAGATGATCTTCTCGTAGATTTCATCGGAGAGTATCATGATGTCGTTATCGATTGCGATCTCCGCAATCTCTTCAAGGTATTTTTTCCCGAATACGGCGCCACTCGGGTTCCCCGGGCTATTTATGATGATGAGCTTTGTTTTATCTGTGACGTAATCCCCGATGTCAGGCGGCATGAAATCCTGATCTGTTGGAACCCATACGGTGCGGGCGCCCGCGTACCTGATACATGCATCGTAAGTGACCCATGCCGGATCGAGCAGTATCGCCTCGTCCCCCTCATCAAGCACCGCCTGCACCGACTGGAAGACCGCCTGCTTTGCGCCAGGAGTCACAAGGATCTGATCGGGCGTGACCTCGAGATCGTTCTCGGTACGAAGTTTCTCCGCGATCGCATTCCTAAGTTCAGGGATGCCGGCAGCAGGCGTGTAATGGGTCTCGCCGCGGCGGATCGACTGGAAAGCCGATTCAGATATATATTCGGGCGTGTCAAAGTCTGGCTCGCCGAGACTCATGGTTATTACGTCATTCCCCATTCCTTCAAGTTCGGATGCAAGTTTTGCTATCGCAAGCGTTGCGGATTCCTCTATAAGATCTAACCGTGCGGATGTCATATTCTGGACTCTGATTCGCTTATCGCCTCATAAAACTATGTTTGAATGATGTCAGAACGGCAAAAACAGCACATACTCAATAACTTGTGGATAAAATCAGTGGAACCAGTGTTAATGGCTTCACCGCGTGCTTTCGCAGTCATTGGCTAAAAACCCTTATCAGCCACTGATTTACACAGATTACACCGATTGAGGGTTATCTGTTTGCCACCACATTATTGAGCACATTCCAAAAACAATTCCGGATACCAGAATAATCATCGATCCTTCCGGCAAACCGCGAATGGAGCGACAAAAATGGATAAAACACACATCTTATGCGAAAGACTCCAAATATTTAAATGATAGCAGTATCATTGTGATTGAAGATGGCAGAGATGATCGGGCAGATAGCAGACGAACTTAAAGAGCACGCACCTTTCACGTTTTCTGGGGCGCTCACAGGCATCGCCATCATGCTTGTGATCGTCTATGGCGGATTCCTCCCGCAGGTTGCCTCGGTCTCGGAGTACATCTTTTATATCCTGCATCCGGCACATGTTCTATTGAGTGCATCTGTAACTACGGCTTTATACGTACGATACGGGAAGAGGAAGCTGTGGATCGCACTCCTGATCGGTTATACCGGTTCGATCGGTATAGCAACGATGAGTGACTCGATTATCCCCTACATAGGCGAAGTCCTGCTCGATCTGCCGAATAGAGGACTCCACATCGGCGTCATCGAGAAACCGCTGCTGACAAACCTTGCAGCTCTGCTCGGCATCGCGATCGGTTACAGGTACCATGAGGGCGCGACCGAGTTCCCGCACGCTGGACACGTCCTGATAAGTACATGGGCATCGCTGTTCCACATCATCATGGCGCTTGGCGCAACTGTGGACTGGGTCCGGATTATCGGCATCCTGCTATTTTTATTCCTCGCGGTCTGGATCCCGTGTTGTACGAGCGACATAGTGTATCCTTTACTATTCGCAGAAAAAACCGAGTCATAATACAGACGGTATCCCAAAGTCTGCGAAAACAAAAGATATAATAGCGGGGGCGATAACCATGAGAAAAGCAATCGGAAACATAGATATACCACAACGACAAAGTGTAATGATCATGATATCAAAACAACCAAGAAAGCAGAGAAAAGCGCAGTATCAAGCGCCCCTGCATAAAAGACAGAAGTTTATGGGTGCACACTTAAGCGAATCGCTGCGGGAGAAGTACGGACGGAGAACGTTTGGCGTCCGGTCCGGAGACACCGTAAAAATCATGCGCGGCGAGTATGCTGGCACAGAAGGCAAAGTCGAGCGGGTCGATCTGAAGAAGGGTACACTCGCGATCGATGGCGCAACGTTATTCAGGGCGGATGGGGAAGAGGTTCCAAGATCGATATATCCGTCGAATGTGATGATAACCAAACTGGATCTTGATGATGAACTCAGAGAACAAATACTTGGCAAGGTGATTTAGTGAGCAGACATCAGAAAAGACTTTCAATGCCGAAAACCTGGAATATACAGAGGAAGACTCATAAGTGGGCTGTTAAAGCTTCACCGGGTCCACATTCCGGGTTAAAAAGCATCCCTTTGTTATTGGTAATACGGGACGTAATGAAACTTGCAAATTCGAGTAGAGAGGCGAAGAAGATCCTGTATGACGGGAATATACTGGTAGACGGCGTCGTCAGACGGGATTACAAGTTCCCGGTAGGAGTTTTCGATGTTATAACCCTACCGAAGATCGATCTGTCGTACAGGGTGTTTCTGGATGAGAAACAGCGACTCAGTCTGAGAAAAATCAGCGACCCAGAGGTTAAATTGTGCAAGATCACCGATAAAACGATTGTTAAGGGTGGAAATACCCAGTTGAACCTTCACGATGGTTCGAATATCATTTCTGACGAGTATTCTTATCACTCCTCTGATTCAGTCATTATCTCACTTCCTGAGCGGAAGGTTGTAAAGCACCTCACCTACAAACCGGGCAGCCTTGCTCTCGTCATCGGTGGCGCTCATTCAGGAGAACTTGCAACTATCGAGGATATAAGAAAGACGCGGAGTGTGATGCCAAACATGACATCCCTGCATAGCAGTTATGATTTCGAGACGATTGAGGATTACGTATTTGTGATCGGCAAAGGCACGCCTGAGATCGAGACGCCGGGGGGTGATGTAGTTGACTGAACCTATGCGCGCAATCGAGGTCGATAAGGTGACCGTGCATATCGGAGTGGGTGAGAGCGGAGAGCGGCTCGTCAATGCTGAGAATATCCTTGAAGCGATCACCGATCAGAAGTGCGTGAGAACGCTCTCGAAATCCCGCATCCCCACATTCGGGATCAAGATGGGGGAGCCGATCGGTTGCAAGGTCACACTCAGGAGGGACAAGGCACACAAGTTCATCGATACAGCGCTTGCCATAATCGAGCGTAAACTGTATGCCTCCCAGTTCGATGAGACCGGCAACGTATCCTTCGGGATCGAGGAACACACCGATTTTCCGGATATGGCTTATGATCCGAACATCGGAATTTTTGGGATGGATGTCTCCTTAAGTTTGAAGCGACCCGGATACCGGGTCAGCAGGCGCCGCATCCAGCAGAACAAGACATCGTACAAACACCGGCTGGTTGCTGAGGATGTGCGGTCATGGATGCAGGATCGCTACCAGATAGAGGTGATGGAATGAGCGAGGATATTCAGATCGGAAAGGGCGCAAACGTCTGCAAACGATGCGGCAGGAAACAGGGGCTGGTTCGAAGATACCGCATATACCTCTGCCGCCAGTGTTTCAGGGAGATTGCGAAAGATATGGGCTTTGAAAAATATACTTGAGGCGATTATAATGGTACTACTTGACCCACTTGCTGATGCGCTCTCAGCCATCAGGAATGCAGAAAAAACAGGAAAGCAGGAGTGCATCATACGCCCCGCTTCAAAACTCATCGGTAATGTGCTCTCTGTGATGCAGAGCCAGGGATATATCAGCGAATATGAGTTTATTGAGGATGGAAAGGCAGGCGTCTTCGAGGTGAGTCTGCAAGGAAGGATCAACGACTGTAAGGTCGTAAAGCCGAGATTCTCTACCAAACTTGCCGATCTTGAGAAATGGGAGAAACGGTTCCTACCTGCAAGAAACTTCGGTGCTCTGGTATTGACGACACCTCATGGTGTGCTATCGCACTACGAGGCACGAGAGAAGAAAATCGGAGGACAACTCCTCGCTTACGTGTATTAGCGTATCAGGTGGAAAATGGCAAAAGAGATCAAAAAAACGGTTGCGATACCGGATGATGTGACTGTTTCGATCGATGGAAGAATGGTCACGGTATCAGGTCCGAAGGGCGAGGTGTCCCGTGAACTGTGGTATCCGCACATCTCGATCCAGCAGATCGAAGACGCGATAAGCGTGGATGTCGATGCTGCGATGATACGGAAGAAGCAGAAAGCAATGGTCGGCACGCTTGCATCCCATATCAAGAATATGATCGATGGGGTCGCGCACGGATACAGATACCGGATGAAGATGGTGTATTCCCATTTTCCGGTTCAATTGCGCATCGATGGTGGCAAATTCATAATTGGCAACTTTCTTGGAGAGAAGAAAGATCGGGTGGCACAGATACTGGATGGGTCCGATGTAGAGATAAACGGCGATGAGGTGACCGTCACCGGCATCAACAAGGAGTCGGTCGGACAGACCGCGGCGAACATCGAGCAGGCAACGAAGATCAAGGCACGTGACCCAAGGGTATTCCAGGACGGAATATACGTTATCGGGAAAGAGATGATGTCGTAGGTGATGATTTATGGATTCGGCAACCAAGCGATTATTAAATACCAGAAAACAGCAGAAGAGTAAGAAGCCCACATTCAAGCGTACCGACTCTCATAAGAAGAAGAAACTGGACGAGAACTGGCGGCGCCCGAGAGGGCTGCAGAGCAAGCTCCGAAAGAGGATCGCGGCAAAAGGTGCGGTCGTACAGGTTGGATACGGCAGCCCAAAGGCAGTTCGGGGACTACATCCGTCTGGCTTTGAGGAGGTGCTGGTGCGAACTATGGGTGATCTACAGCCGATCGACCCATCGTATCAGGCTGCACGGATCGCACGCACAGTCGGTGTTAGAAAACGGCAGATGATCGAGGAGATCGCAAAGAGCCGTGAGATAAAAATCTTAAACCCACTTCCTGAGAAAATAGAAGTAGAAGTAGAGGAAGTAGAAGCGGTAGAAGAAGTAGAAACAGAAGAGGAGGCGGCGTAAATGGCTGATCGTTACGATTTATCGAATCAACGGCGTATTGCTGCAAATGTGCTTAAAATAGGAATTAATCGAATCTGGATCGATCCTGAGGAGAAGGAGGGCATCGCTGATGCAACCACGCGGAATGATATCAGGGATCTGCTCGAGTCGGGCGCGATTCAGGCGAAACCGAAGAAAGGTGTCAGCCGCGCACGCGCACGGCAGAGGGATGAGAAACGAAAATACGGGCGCGGAACCGGACACGGCTCACGGAAAGGGCGAAAGGGTGCGAGAACTCCCAGAAAGAGGGAATGGATCACCAAGATCCGTGCGCTACGCAGCCGTCTCAAGGAACTGCGTGCTGATGGTACGCTTCCCCCGAATGTTTACTGTAAGGTGTACCGGAAGGCGAAAGGCGGCGAGTACAAGAGCGTGGCGCACATGAACGCATATCTTATGGCGCAGGGACATCTCAAATGAATGTAGAGATCGTTGAACTGGATGACCGCAAAGCAAAGTTCGTGCTTTCCGGTGTGACACATGCGTTTGCAAACAGTTTGAGGCGTGGCATGCTCGCAGAGATTCCAACGCTTGCAATCGATTATGTGAACATCTATGACAACACGTCGGTGCTATTCGATGAACAACTCGCACTCCGTCTTGGATTGATTCCGCTCACAACAGACCTCGATTCCTACGTTCTCCCTTCTGAATGCGAATGTGGCGGAGAGGGATGTCCTCAGTGCCAGGTTTCGATTACGCTGTCTGTAGAGGGTCCGAAGATAGCATATTCCACCGAACTGGTCTCTGCCGACCCCTCGGTCGTGCCGGCAGAGTCTGTGCCGATCATCAAATTGGCAGAAGGGCAGAGGATCTCGCTCGAAGCGATTGCACGGCTCGGCACAGGGCACGACCATGCGAAATGGCAAGCAGGGATTGCATGCGGATACAAGAACATGCCGCGCATCACCGTATCAGAGGAGTGCGATGCTTGCGGGATGTGTGTGGATGCATGTCCGCGCGACGTGCTCGTGATCGCGGATGAGATCGTGGAAGCGGTCGATGAACGCGCATGTTCGCTCTGCAGATTGTGTGAGGACGTCTGCGAACTTGACTGGATAAAGGCAGGTACGTATCCCGACTCTGTCATATTTACAGCTGAGAGCGACGGTTCGATGCCGGTCACCGAACTGATTATAAGGTCTGTCGATAACATCAAAGAGAGGGCAACGGCACTGGACGAATACCTCGGCATCATCGATGCCTGATCCATATATGCGGGGGTTGCCCAGCCAGGTCAAAGGCGCAGGGTTGAGGGCCCTGTCTCGCAGGAGTTCGTGGGTTCGAATCCCACCCCCCGCATCACGTACCAACTATTTTTGAGAGTATGGTGCGCCATACCCGATATGCCCCAAGTTTGACAGCTATTACTTTTTTCGTACGTGTTTAGCTAACCACAAGATTACACAGATTTTCACGAGAAAGTATGAAGAAGTAAGATATAAAATATAAAACTAACCAATATCACGTGTCTAATACTATACTCTTGTGTTAATCTCGTGAAATCTCGTGGTTTTTTTCGCCGCATCTAAACACATACCTTTTTTCTAAAGAAAAAGTCCCCTCCTTTTATCTAAAAATTCCCGATTTTTATCGGGAAAAACCATTTGACAGTTTACAAAAATTTAACTGCGAATCTACGAAATACCCTGTATTTGCCTTAAAATCAGTGAATTTATGGGGTCAAAATCCGCGTAAATCATATTTTTCACACCACTTTTCATATAATCCAATGTAACTGTCAAATTCATCAGTTTTTTTGATGAATTTCGTTGACGTATTCTTCAGCTCTTCGATCTCATAAGCGATTAACGATATGAACAACTGAGCAAGTTACACGATGTTGGAATATAATCCAAAATCCAGTATATGGATTTTGATTTTGATAGTTGTTCTACAGAGCCGATACTTCCTTTTGTTTTTGATCGATAATTTCTTGGTATATAGGTTTGATCAGTTCCTTTTTACTCCCATTTCTTTCAAGGACTCTTCCATGTTAAAAATCTTGTCCATGTTCTCGGCTAAGAGTATAACGGCAAAATCGCCGGACAACGGCAATGTATCGCAGCTAAAAGGAAATACGGAATTTAATTTTTTGCCGTCATAAAGTACTGGTTTAATACGTTCTGTAAGCTCA
>JAUWGA010000003.1 GCA_030606635.1 Methanosarcinales archaeon | reverse complement strand
TCGAGAAGATGGATGCGCAATTGGCGCTTGCCCGCAAGATAAGAGCGGTCGATGCCGATGATGTTGCCGAGCGGGTGATCAACTCACATTTCCTGCCTGACATGATCGGAAACCTCCGTGCGTTCTCCCGGCAGAAGGTGAGGTGTGTGAAGTGCGGAGCGAAGTTCCGGAGACCGCTCCTTAGCGACACCTGCCCGAAATGCCACGGCAGGGTCATACTGACGGTCACAGAGGGCTCTGTAAAGAAGTATCTCGACACGTCCACGCGTGTGGCAACGGAATATGAGGTATCCGAGTACACGAGACAGCGGATCGAGCTGATCGGTCTTGAGATTAAGTCGCTTTTTGAGAGCGACAAGTCAAAGCAGATGGGGCTGCTTGATTTTATGTGATCTGACTTTGTCAGCCGCTGCCTAAGCCACTCAAGCGTCAACGATCTCTCGTAATCGCGCAACAGGGATCTTCTCGGGCTTATCCGCAGGTGCGGGAGGTGTATCGTACGGCAGCTTTGCAAGTGCACGGGTAAGCGCGGGAAGCACCTCATACTCTTTCTGGATCGAGTAAAAACCGGGACGTGCCCCGCCACCGCGGTCTGCGCGGCATCTTCTCGGATCTCCCGGTATAAAACCCCGTTCTTTGATAAACGCGCCCGGATCGATTTTCCGGATGGTATTGACAAGCGCTGTGACCATCGCCTCCTCCCCATATATCAACATGCCGTAACAGGTCTCCTTGATCGTGACGTCGGCATGGAGTTCGTAGATCAAGAGATGCAACTCGCTTGGCAGTTCCGAAGAGAGCACAACCAGTCTGGTAATCTTACCCATCTTCACACCTCTGTTACGTAAACGGTGTCCCCGTCCCCGATATCCTGCAGTTTATCGAGATCGACGACTCGCCCGATGATGTTTGTGTACTCGAATTTCTCGCCGGATGGTCCGTATCTCGAATCGTCAGTGAGTTTCACGCCGATCATCTGGGCATATTTTGCAGATTGGCTTGTAACGCCGATCTCACCGGCTAACACGGTCTCTTCAGGTACATTTTCAGGCATGACCTCTTTCTTTACCTCAGGCACCCTGAATAGTCGGGTATCCTCATACGTTGCAAATACCGGAAGCGCGCCGATCGGCGATTTTAGCAGCCCGAGAGCGTGGCGGAAGAACTCGATCGTCTTTGGTGCGAGATCGTCATATAATTCGATTCTTATAAGATTATTCTGGGAAACCCCGTGCCCGATAACCTCTCCGTCACCCACGATCTCTATCGTGGTCTCAGGAGTCTGCTGCACAATCACATCGGAATCAGCGGTCTCCCCATCACGACGCATGGTTATGCCGCGTTCTCTCATCTCCTCCTCTGCCGCTTCGAATGTCCTGCCAAGCAGCATGATGCGCTCAGGATTGACGTGGAGCGCGATTGCCTGATCCTTCTCCACGAGCTGGATCAGTTCCATTCCACGGGTCACCGTACCAACCACCGAGTGGCTCGGAGATGAAGTCTTGTCAAGTTTTGATATGTATATACGCCCGAGTCCGGCACCGTTTGACCTGACTGTTATTATACCTGCCCTTCTCGGTTCTTTCTGCTCTAACGGGCATTCTTCGTCTTGCAGCGATTCTGTGGATGCAAACGCGTGTGAGACGGTGCTGAATGCCAATGCGCCGTCCTTTACCGCCGCTAAGAAATGTTCTGCGCCGTAGGGAGCCTCTTGCGAGAGTTCAATCGCAGCGTAAGTGAATATACGCATCCCTGGCTCGATTCCGGTTGAGACGTCGGTAGTCACGATCTTGTTGACGATCGTCTCCCACCGCTCGACAGGAGCGATGCCCGTTATCGAGTCGCCTGTATCGAGAGACTCAATCACCCCCCTCCCGCTAACGATTCTTCCGAAAACGCCGCCATCCAGCGGTGCTCCGTGTGTCGCGGTGTGTAGTTTTTTCGATATGACTATGTATGTATGATCGGCAGCATATCCGCCCGTGCCAAAGAGCACGTCCCACCGTATATATTCGTGGTCCCGGTGGGATGGAGTGATACCTGTTTTAAACGGTCCGAATGCGAGCGCATCTCTTCCAGCCCACCTGACGCCGGAATTTATGATCCCTGATTCCGCATCCCGCCAGATATCCTGATGTGCTGATAGTTCGATCCCGATATCACCTTTCGTCGTACTGATCAGGTACTCGGCAGTCGCTTCTTTCGACTCCTCGGTCCCCTTGATGATAGCGATGGTTGTACCTTTGTAAGGAGTCTCTGCATGTTTGAGTACGTCCGCAAGCGTAGAGCCATCAGGCACGGTGAGTGGCTTGTTATCGAGTTCGATATCGATCATGGCTTATACATCTCGTCGCGTTCGCCTTCATCGAGTTTGGCGATCACGGTATTCACATCACCCATCTCGATGATCTTGCCGTTTCGCATAAGCGCTGCACGATCGCAGACATCCTCGACAAAGTCCATGTCATGCGACACGATTATGAATGTCTCGCCGAGTTCCTCTCTTGCCTCAAGGATCGACTTTGTCACATCGACTCGGGTCACGGGATCCATCGTCCCGGTTGGCTCGTCGAGAATGATGATTCTCGGCTCCTTGATCAGTACCTGCGCCATCGCAACACGGTGTGCCTCCCCAACACTCAGTTCATCGGGCATCTTCTCAAGAACCTCACGCGCTCTCTCTTCAGTGAATCCCGCGGTCTTCAGGACGAGTATGGATTTTCGTTCGCCCAGTTCCCCCGGCAGTTCCAGTCCTATCGATTCGGTCAGGTTATCAAGCACACTCCTGTGCGGGTAGAGCGAATATTCCTGGTGCAGGAGTCCGATGTGTTTGACTGCCCGTCCGGCACGTTCAGCACCCCGGTCGGTCAGATCGATCCAATCATCCCCGATCCGAACATCGACATTCCCCGTTGTTGCATTCACAGAGCCGTTTAAGATCTTTGATGCGGTGGTCTTCCCCGCACCGCTGACACCGACGAGACCGAATATCTCGCCTTCATTCACCTCGAATGAGATGTTATCCACGGCACGCACAACACCACGGTCGACTGAGATGTAGGTCTTCTTCAGGTCCTTGACCTTGATGATCGGCTCCCCGATCTCTGCTGTGTACGATCCGACCGTGCCGACCATGCTCATGAATCGGTCGACGACCTTTTTTGGATCACCCTGTTCGACGATCTCACCGTCCTCGAGCAGGATTGCCCGGTCAGCAAGTTCTTCAATGACACCAGACCAGTGTGATGTGATCGCAAGCGTCATGCCATAATCATTCTTCGCAGCAACGATACTCTCGTGCACGGCTTCGGCAGTCCTCCGGTCAAGCGTTCCTGTGGGTTCGTCGGCGAGGAGCACCATCGGAGCCTTGGCAAGCTGCCGTGCAAGCACGACGCGCTGCTTCTCACCACCGCTTAATTCCCTTGCAACATGCATCATCCGGTGCGAAAGATTCACCTGATCGATGAGATCAGCCGCCCTATCGACAGCTTCTGTTGCCGGGTAATTGATCTCAATGAGCGCGTTGATCACGTTCGTGATCACCCGTTCATCCCCGTAGAGCGCGAATGTGCGCTGGAGCATGATCGCAATCCGGGTCGCAATGCTACGCCGAAACGGGCTATACTTGTCAAGCGATACGAAATCAGCATCCAGCGGAGTTAGTTTGGTACCGCATTTCGGGCATGACGTTCCAACCTTGCTCGGCGGTTCGGCATGAGCACAATTTTCACAGTATGCAATGTGGTAGATAACCTCTCCGGAACTGGTTTCGTGTTCCTTGATACCTCGTAGGAGGTGCATAAGCACGGTCTTTCCTGCACCACTGCGTCCGAGAATTCCGATACACTCTCCTTCCTCTATCGTCAGGTTGATATTTCTCAGAACCTTCTTTCCCTTGAATTCCATGGTCAGGTTCTTGATGTCGATCAGGGCTGTCATTTATACCTCCTATCTTCAAGCACTGTAGATTATCTTGATCGGATTTACGTATTCCTATCAACCTACATCGATTGTACTATATTAATCTTTCACACACCCGATGTATAATATGGCTTGCGCATGGCAACTGACCTCGCAAGCAGTTTATGCATCTCTTCTTCGGATGCGTCCGATATGCTTATGAGATTGTCATTGCTGAGCAGACAACCTTTTAATTTTCCATCAGAGGTCACACGCAGGCGGTTACAGTTCGCACAGAACAGGGAGTTGTCGATCGGTCGCACGAGTTCGACCTCTGCGCCATCGATCATATATTTCTTGCGGCGGTGCATCCGTCTCGTGATGATCTCGGATGCGCGTGCGCGCAGCATGGTTTCGACCGCGCCCATATCCACATTTTCGCAGATCCCTGTGGAATCCATCAGTTCGATGATCTGGAGTATAACGTCCCGGTTTGACCGTGCAAAATCGACCAGATCCCATATCTCGTCGTCGTTTATCCCGCTTAAGAGCACCATATTTAGCTTAACCGGCGTAAGCCCAGCGTCCACAGCCGCGCACACCCCCCCGAGCACCGAGTCAAGCGCATCGCTACTACCTCCTGTGATCTGCTGGTACCTGTCAGGACGCAGCGTATCAAGTGACACATTCACGCGACGTAACCCAGCTTCTGCGAGGTCGTAAGCATACTTCGAAAGCAGCGTCCCGTTGGTCGTAACCGAGACTTCCTTGAGTGCTGGCAGTTCTGCCACGATATCTACGAAATCGCTCCTGCAGAGCGGCTCGCCTCCTGTGAACTTGATCTTATCGACACCATGTGCAAGCGCTGCACGCACAAGTGCTGTGATCGTGTCCTTGGAGATCTCGCTGTGCGCGTGCGCATGTGTAACTTCCCCCTCATGGTGGCAGTAGATGCAGTTTAAGTTACACCGCTGGGTGACGGATATGCGCAGACTCGCGACCCTGCGGTTGTACGGGTCGATCAGGGGGGGATATTCTTGCATTTTGTGTAACAGGTGTATGGTACACAAATAAGTTGTGCGGTCAGGGCTGTCAACTCAACGCTGGTGTCCGGGTTCTGCTCGATGGTTTTCAGATATCCGAACTATTTCATCACTACACCAGATTTACCAATCACTGGAACCAAATTGTACTTTTTCCCAGCCTTTACAACATGTATATCGAAGATAAAAGTCACCGTCTGATTTTCTGTGATTGTAAATGGCTTGACAATCTTTAGCGTATCGCTCGGCACGGCAACGTCCAACATAGTCTCATCTACACGACCCTCTGTAGATTCAACGATCAACCGAACCTGCGTATATTCCCCGGTCCCGATTGATTCGTTAACGATAGTCGTCATGTTTCCATCCTGCAGTTTTGTTAGATCAAATGTCTGATTTGATGGCTCAAGTATCATCCATTCACCAGTTTCATTTGTCTCATTACCAGCCTTATGTAGCCTCACCTCTGAAACTGTAACATTTAAGCTGTCGAAATCATCTATCGCGCTCGGTTGGTCTGTAACTTGTAATACAAATGTCCCGGTCATCTCTTCTGGCGCTTTATCGCCATCATCAGGCGCGGTAATGGCAATTGCTGGTGTGGGTGTCGGTGTTGGTGTTGATGTTTCTGTCAGCGTTGTAGTTGGCGTAACCGTTGGCTCTGACGTTGGTGTATATGTGATTGGAGGTGCGGTGGTGGCATTGGTGGGCGCTGGTTCCTCCGTTTCAACACATCCTGCAAGCACTACTACCATTGCAATTGCAGCTATGGCAATTAAACCTGTTAAATCTCTTCTTTTCATCTTTTTAACTCCTTTTTTGTTTTTCTTTTCTTAAGTCACCAAACCCCGCACCTAATTACAGGGCTTGTACATCGCGTCTTCGCATTCGGTTCAGCTGCACATTTCCTGCAGGTACTATAGACAACAGCAAACCCATGTATCGAGTATGGTAGAGCTCTTCTCTTTCCATATTTGAATAAATCAAAACTGATCCGATATAAAAACTCCCTTGAGTTGCGATGTCAGCACCACACGGCACGACAGTTCCACGGTCTCTATTGACGTGCAGTGTCAGAGCTACCTTGCCGTATCATATACACAGCAGCCGCCTTAAACGACACACAGACCGGGCTGCCAGCGGAAAGTCCCATCGTTGCTGCGGATTGTTTCGTGATCAGCATAACGATGATGCGGGCGCATCATCCCGATCAAAGAATTAATCAGTGATGCGATCGCAATGGTTAGTACCATGTTCCCGAAAATCCGAATGCGCAGACTACGGCAGCCCGGGATACGAAATCTCGTAGCCGAGACACGGCTTTCGCCAGATGACCTGATCTGCCCGATATTCGTGGATGAGACCATAGAAAACCCAGTAGAGATCGAGTCCATGCCGGGTCAATACCGTTTTCCACTGGATACGGTTGCGGATGAGGCAAAGGAGATCGAGGATCTTGGAATTCCGGTAATCATCCTCTTCGGTATACCTGAGGCGAAGGATGAGGAAGCTATGAGCGCGTACGACGACGATGGCGTCATCCAGCAGGCGGTGCGGAGTATCAGGTCAGGAACAGACGGTCTGGTCATCGTAACCGATGTCTGCCTGTGCGAGTACACCACACACGGGCACTGCGGCATCGTCGATTATGCCAGGAAAACAGTACTCAACGATCCGACACTCCCGATCCTTGGGAAGGTTGCGGTCAGCCATGCCCGTGCAGGCGCTGACATCGTTGCGCCGTCAGGCATGATGGACGGCATGGTGCGCGCGATCAGGACTGCGCTTGACATCGACGGATTCGAAGACACCCCGATCATGTCATACTCTGCCAAGTACTGCTCATGCTTCTACGGTCCGTTTCGGGAAGCCGCAGACTCGGGATACGCATTTGGGGACCGCGGCGGGTACCAGATGGACCCTGCAAACTCAGATGAGGCGCTCAGAGAGGTGGAACTGGACATCGCAGAGGGCGCGGATATCGTGATGGTGAAACCCGCGATGCCGTATCTCGATATTCTCTACCGGATCAAGACCGCATACCAGATGCCGACCGCTGCCTATCAGGTGAGCGGCGAGTATGCGATGATCGAAGCAACCGCCGCGAGAGGGTGGCTCGACCGTGATCAGGCGATCTATGAGTCGCTGCTCTCGATCAAGCGTGCAGGCGCTGACATGATTCTCACGTACTTTGCAAAGGACGCGGCACGGATGCTTGCGTAAAGCCAAGTGGCGTATACGCGCCCATGAAGTCAAGGGGCGTCACAGAATAACATGGGTCAGATTGGACGTCCTTGAAATAGAGCCGCGATGTCGAATGACATTCATGTGATTCGTATTATTCATGTTTTACTGGTATGGATCTATGTAAAAATGGATTAAATCATGAATGGGGTGAATGACACCTGAAAAGGATGCAGAGGTGCCGGGAGGGGGATTATCACCCCCCCAAGGACACATCACACCTTTCCACGTACCATGATCAGCCGGTTGATCGCATTCACAAGCGCTTCGACCGATGCCAGCACGATATCTTCTCTCGCGGCGCCCGCGCTCACGATCCTGCCCTTCTCATCCTCTACCGCGATCGTCACCTCTGCAAGCGCGTCAGAGCCGCCTGAGATCGCTTCGAGTTTGAAATCGTGCAGGCGCACCTTTGTCCCTTCGCCAAGCAGATTTCTCACGGCATTTAAGGCGGCATCCACGGGACCGACGCCGACGTTTGCTATGACCTTCATATCTCCGCCAACAATCGCCTTCACAGACGCAGTCGGCGTGATGATGTTCCCGGTCATCACTGAAACCTCCATGAGCTCGATGAACTGCTCTTTTCCGGAGACTTCCCCGAGAACGGACTCGGTGATGGCGTAGAGGTCTGCATCGGTGACCCGTTTGCCCTTATCTCCAAGTTCCTTGATCCGCATGAGTATCTCTGTCAGTTGCTCTTCACTTGTCACGAACCCTGCCGAATCGATCGCCTGTTTTACAGCGTGTTTGCCGGCATGTTTCCCGAGAACGATCCTGCGCTTCTGCCCGACCATCTCAGGTGTCATCACCCCGGGCTCGAATGTGTCGGTGCAAACGAGCACGCCGTGCGTGTGGATGCCTGATTCGTGTGCAAACGCATTCTCGCCAACCACTGGCATCAACTGCGAAACCCGAACGCCAGTGTACTTCTCGACCATGCGCGATGTCTCGAAGAGGTATTCGGTCTTGATATTCGTCCTTGCTCCATGAATCGTGTGCAGGATCATCACGGTCTCTGCAAGATCCGCGTTTCCCGCGCGCTCTCCAAGCCCGTTGATCGTCACCTGAACCTGACTCGCGCCCGCTTCCACTGCTGCGATGCTGTTTGCAACCGCAAGCCCGTAGTCGTTGTGGCAGTGCACATCAAGCGGCAGCGACACCGACCTCTTGATCTCTTCGATCAGCCGGTACATCGCAGATGGCACCATCACGCCCACGGTATCAGGGACGTTGATGATATCGCAGCCAACCTCCTCGACGCGTTTGCATATATCGATCAGGTAATCAATATCGGTCCGTGTTGCGTCCATCGCGGAGAACATGCACGCTCTGCCGTGATCCTTGATGTACTGCACCGCATCGACTGCAAGATCCACGACCTCTTCTCTCGACTTGCCGATGGTGTGTATCCGCTGGACGTCGGAGGTGGATACAAATGTATGCACCATGCCGACATCGCAGTCGAGACATGCATCGATGTCAGCTGTTATCACTCTTGATAGTCCGCATATCTGTGCGTCCAGTCCGGCTTTCACGATCTTTGAGACCGCGTCCTTCTCGCCTGCCGATGCGATCGGGAAGCCCGCCTCCATAATATCGATGCCGAGTTTGTCCAGTTGCTTCGCGATCCCAAGTTTCTCTTCGAGAGAAAGCGATACGCCAGGCGTCTGCTCACCGTCACGCAGCGTGGTATCGAAGATGCGCACGCGTTTTCCACTGAGTTTTTCAGTGCGGTAAAAAATGATCCCTCATATTGGTTTCTGTCATATAAATCCTCCAGATGTTGGGAGATGATGATATGTCCGGTCAAGATATAAAATCTTTGGTGTGGCACATGACACGCCCATCGGAGGCGCATTCACTTTCACCCCGCTCTTGGATTATTGATTTATATATGCGGGGCTGAGTGCATATCAAGGACTTGCACAGCCCTACACGATTCTGGGCAGCCCTGCAGATTCCTTCCCCTCTTTTTATTTTTTTAGGTCACTTTAGCCAGCGCGTGGTTTTTCTGATCACGGTAAAAACAAATATACCATGACCGCACCCAGATTAACCAAACATGAAGATCACGATCGTCTCCCCTGAACTCTATACGTATGGCTCGATGGTGATCGGCGGAGTTCTTGTGGATGCGGGATTCGACGTAACGCTCACCAAAAATACGGATGTCAGCGCAGACACAGACATAATCTTACTGAGCCTCTACTCGACACTCCACCTCCTTGACAGCCGGATCAGGAACTTCGCAGAGCAGAGCAGCAAACCGATCTATGTCGGCGGTCCTGTTAGCGCATATCCCGACATCATTCTCGGAGAACTGGACGTGGACGGAGTTATCGTCGGGGAGGGCGAGGAGTCAACGGTTGAACTGCTAAGCAACGGAGTTTCGGAAGATATCTCCGGAATCGCATTCAGAAACGATGGCAAGATCGTCCGGACTGAGCCCAAACCTGCAAAACTTAAGAGACCGATGCCGCTGATACCTGATGACATCAGCGACCAGAGTATCAGGGGCGCGAATGTGTATATCGAGACGCACAGGGGTTGCATCGGAGCCTGTGGCTTCTGTCAGGTCCCGAAGTTCTTTGGAACGAAGATTAGGAGCCGGGAGATTGCGGACATCATCGCGGAGATAAAGGAGTTTAAGCAGCGCGGCGTTCAGAGGATCGCGATCAGTGGCGGAACGAGTTCGCTGTACCAGTATAACCATCATGAAAAATCGGTCAATGTGAGCGCGTTTGTCGAACTGCTGCAATCGATCGCAGAGGTGATGGGGGGCAGAAACGTCTCGGTTCCCGACATCAGGGTTGATTATGTCAACGAGGAGATGCTCCATGCGATCCACGACTTCACGATGGGCTGGGTCTATTACGGGATCGAGTCGGGAAGCGACAAGATGCTTAAGGAGATGCGGAAAGGGGTTGATTCGGAGAATAACATTTATGCGATCGAACTGGCGCAGCAGTGCGGCGTGAAGGTTGCAGGAAGCTTCATCGTCGGCTATCCGGGTGAGACTGCTGAAGATTACCAGTTGACAAAGGACTTAATCGGGGATACGTTCCTGGACGACGCCTTCATAAGCATCGCAGAGCCGATCCCGGAGACTCATCTTGCAGACCTCGTGCTAAAAACAGATGATTCGGAGAATCCAACATTTATTGCGCATACCGGCGAGTATAAGGCACTGAAACTGACAGAGAGCGAGGCGCGGTGCTTCGATCTCACACTGCACGCCCAGATGTGCAAGTCAATGCCAAGTCTCCTGACTGATCAACTGTACCAGGCGTGCCTCGATGATGCCAGGCAGCAGGGGGGCGATGTGCGTGCGGTAACAAGGCTGCTACAGAAGTATCGCGGGAAATAAAACCCACCGTACTTTTATGCCTTCGCTTTTTTCCAGATTCCGAACCTAAGCGCGTCTTTCGGACATGCATCGATACATATACCACATGCGTGACAATCGGGTCGCAACGTGTCACCATCCATTATCGCTTTGACCGACGGGCATGGCGACTTTAAAATGCATTTCTTGCAGTCATCACACTTCCCCTTATCAAGACGCACACGGAAGATGCTTACGTGCTCAAGCAGCCACGTCAGGAGCCCGACCGGGCATACGAGATAGCAGAACGGGCGGTACACAAATACTGATGCGATCAGCACCGTGCCAACCAGAACTGCCAGCACCGCTTCAAAATGCCATTCAAAGAGCTCAAACGGGTTTAAGATGCTGTGGTATGTGTAAAGATCACTTCCTATGGAGATAATCATAACTAAACTAATAGCAAAGATCGAAATCCGGATACTGTTCGAGATCTTAAACGGCAACTTGATCTTCTTCCCGGATGGTGCCGGAATTCTGTTTACGATCTCTTGCAATGCCCCAAACGGGCAGACCCATCCGCAGAACAGTTTCGCTCCGATGACCGACAAGCCGCCGATGAAGACCGCCATTGCCGTTTTCTTAAGCGTGATCGCACTGCCAGTTGCGAGAGCCGTTACCGGATCCACCACTGCGCGCAGCGGGCTTGGCTGGTGCATGATCACCAGCACCCCGAAGAGCACAAAGACGGCGAACATCAGGAGTGTCCTGATGTTTCGATTGATTTTGATCGTTTTCAGAAGTATAAGTCCTGAAAGTGCAGCAATTCCTCCGAGAATGAATTTTATCGATGATAACTCTGCCAGAATGGATGATGCGTCAGTGTTTCTGCCACCGCCTGCACCACCGCCACCACCTCCGCCACCTTCTGCCATAACTGGTACAGAGATTAGTATCATGGATAAAGCGATGCAGATGACTGATAGATATATCGTATTTCGTTCCATATTCCACTCCCTTTATATATAGTGATTCAGTGTTTAAAAGATTTTCGATCCTTAAAAAAATAAAAAGAGCGCGTCATTTTATACGCCCTGTCCGCCATCGATTCCATCGTTGGTTTCGTCGATCCGGGTTGTATTAACTGTGTTATTGTTTCGGTTGACTCCCCTCTGAAAATCAGGGTCGTCCTTGTTCGGAATTCCATCGCCGTCATCGTCCTGCAGTCCAATGCCCTGCCCTTCGCCCCCCTCAGAACGCTGTATATTTCTGTCATCTGTTTCGCCGCCAGTTTCTTCTATGGGGGTTTTGTCGGGGGCGATACAGCCTGCCGCGGCAATTATCAATACCACAATTCCCATTGCTGCAAATTTTCTCATTTAATTTATCTCATTGTATGATTTATTATTTATATTGTTATGCGTTATCTAATAAAAAAGAGTGCGTGGTAGTTCCACGCACACAGCACAGACTTAGCGGGCGCGCCCTTTGTCAGCCCCACCATTACCGCGACCGCTTCCATCTCGCGGCTGCTCATGATCGTCGTCCTGTCCGTTCGGAATGCCGTCGCCGTCAGAGTCTCTGCCGTTGGTGCCGATGTTGTCACAGATGCCATCACCATCACTATCGACAAAGTTCATGCCACTGCCGCCGCATCCGCATCCACCGCGTCCATGTCCGCAGTCGCCACGATTGTCGCAGACACCATCGTCATCAGCGTCCACGAATCCCGTGCAGTTGCCGATATTGTCGCATATCCCATCACCGTTGGCATCTACATATTTGGCGCCGCCAGCGCCGCTACCCTGACCGTACTGGGCAGCAGCGACTCCTATGGAGAGCGCGACCAGCGCAACGATCAGGATTCCAGTCATTGTTCTTATCTTCATTTTGTTTTCACCTTGTTCGAGTTTAGCCCATTTGGGCAATACTCAATCAGTGGGTTTGATATATATAATTATTCCAGAATTATATCCAAATCTCGCCAGAATCATGCCCAAATTCCGCCCAAAATGGGGTGCAGAAGCGCCATAAATTCAAGTATGTCTCGTAATAAATAATTAAAAAATGAGAGATATGGGCTATAAAATTAAATGAACGTAGCTGAGCAGCTTTTTTTGCTACCCATCCGCTACGTCCATGTTCGAACTTCAATTTTTGGAACCGCTTGCCGCAACGTCGATCACTCTAATGGTATCATTCCCTGCGAACGTCGCCCCGTCGTTAGTCTCGCCGGTGAGCGTAAAAGTAGCGTAGTCGGGGCTGGCAACACCCGTCACATTTTCCCGATCGACCTTGACGACCAAGTCACCACATAAATCGGAGTAGCAGGAACGTATAGGTATCTCAGCTCCTTCAACCTTCAGAGTCACGGTGCTACAGTTCACTTCACGGAAGGCGATATCTGTATGCACAGTTACACCGCTTCCATGGGATTCGAGATTAAGAGTGTGAGGAGATACAACGATGTTAATTGATTCAGCCTCAGCAGCAACTCCGACAGAAACCGCGACCAGCGCGATTAGCAGTATTCCGGCAATTGTTCTTCTTTTCATTTTCGTGTGTTTCACCTCCGTTTAATCTTAGCCCGTCCGGGCACTTCAGTGATCAGTGAATCCACGCATATATTATTATGCCCGAATTACACCCAAATCATGCCAAATTCATTCCGAACTGAGGTACAGCAGCACCAAAAGCGCCATAAATTCGAGTATGTCAGGTATCACGTCAAGCGGTCCGATTACGCACATCCGACGCCCGCACGCAGCAGCATGCATGCCTGGAGTCGACATGACCGCCTGCAAGAACAGGAGGGACGCAAATATCATCAAACCCAGCGTGAACTTCGATTTGATCTGTGCGTAACTTCGGACATAAATAGCCAGCAATAAAACCAGCAGCACCACGTTTGCTGTGGTCATCACCGTCTTGACATTCATTATGAAAACCGGATCGTACATAGATAGTTGTATGTTATCGCCTCCTCACTTGAATTTATTCCCAATTTTCTCCCATATCTCTTCGAATAGCGCGTAATTCGCCTCCATCGCCGGAGATAGAAAATACATCGCACCATAACTGTTTCCTGTGGATGTGACCACGCTGTTCTCGGAAAGGACCTTCAGATGATACCGTATCGTCTTGTAGTCCAGTGCCAGTACCTCTGACAACTGGTTGGCATTGTATGGGCGGTCACGCAGCGCATTAATCATTCTGGCACGGTTAACTCCACCTTTCGTGCCGGCGATCAGCCACCAGAGTACGCGCTCCATGGCATGGAGTTGGCAGGCATGTTTTATATCACAACCGATCAGAACTTTGAACAAGTTGCCATAGCCGTAATAATAATCCAGAACAACCATGGTGATCCGGATGAAAGAACTAAGTACACTTATACCAGAACTGCGGCAGATAGCGCTTGATAGCGGCGCAAACGATCTGCGGCTGATCGCAACCGACATCATAAAAACAGCGGCATGGGTGCGGCTCAAATGCAGATACGGGTGCAAGGCTTACGGCAAGCACCTCTCATGCCCGCCGTACTCACCAACGCCAGAGGAGATTGAAAAGGTACTTCTGGAATACGAAGATGCCGTGCTTGTCGAGTTTGTGGGGCTTCCGAAGGAGACCACAGTTGATCCGAGGCATATCCACCACTATCTCAGGGATCTCATCCTGCAAGTCGGGGATGTGATATTCAACCTTGAGCGACATGCATTCCTATCCGGTTGCTACAAAGCATTCGGATTCGGAGCATATCCATGTTCGCTCTGCGAGACCTGTCTACTAGAAGAGGGTGATGTTGATTTTAACAACGTAAAGCGTCTCTGCAGGCATCCGGACCGGCTGAGACCGTCGATGGAGGCGAGCGGCATCGATGTGTATGCTACCGTGCGTGCGGCTGGATTCGAACTTGAGGTGGTCAGATCGTTTGACGAGACGATCAAGACGTTTGGGCTGGTGCTGCTTCGGTAGCCAGAACTCGATCGAGAAATGTTGAAACACCGCCAGCACCAGAGTAACTTATGCAACTCCAGTCCGCCCAAAAACTCTTCCGATCACGCGACTACCCATACCTCGGCTTATTTGTGTGGCAGCCTCCCGAAGTCACCAACCACACTTTAGAAAAGCGTGGCGCCAAAGATTCTGCTCGGGAATTTATTGTTGCGACCGGAATGCTTGAGCTGATCCAAGATAACATTTTTCAGATTATGACATCTCGAAGGCGACCATCTTTTATGTGTTTGATTACATTATGTGCTGTCAAGATAAGTTAAAATTAGTAAGTATGGGTGATGTATTTGGCTGAAAAAGAGATAAATATTTTGGGCGCTGGTATAAGTGGTCTATCTTGTGCTATAATTCTTCAAAGAAATGGATATACTGTTAATGTCTATGAAAAAAAGTCAGATGTCGGCATGAGATTTAATAATGATTGGCAGGCCCTAGAAAATTGGTCAGATGATATCGATGTCTTGAAACAGATAGAATCATACGGTATAGACACAACCTTCAAATATGAGCCTATAAATTCGCTTTATTTTCATTTAGGTAAAAAGAAGAAGCTATTGGATGTAAAAAACGGTGCGTATCTTGTCTGTCGTGGTAAAGAAAAAGGATCTCTCGATACTGATTTGCTAAAACAAGCAAAGAATCTTGGGGTAAAGGTATATTTTAACAGTAGAATGGTTGATACTATTCATATCGATGCAACAGGGCCGAAAAAAGGAAATATTTTGGCAAGAGGCATACTATTTTTGACAAAAAGCGTTGATAGCTACTACATGGCTATCGGAGAAGAGATTGCAGAGGGATTCTATTCATATCTCTTGATCAGAAAAGGACATGGTACAATTGCAACTGTTTTCGGCTCTAAAAATTCCAATAGGTCTAATGAATTCCTGGAAAATACTATCGATCAGTTTTCGGATTATATTGATAAAAAAGAATTGTTGGAAGGGAAAAGGTTTGGCGGATACGGAAATTTTGAGATTAAGAAGAATCTTCGTGATAAGAGTGGTGCATTATTGATTGGTGAAGCTGGTGGTTTTCAGGATTATTTTTGGGGTTTTGGAATGAGATATGCAATCCAAACTTCATATTTAGCTGCAAGAAGTATAATGGACAACGAATCTTATGAAGAACTTATAAAAGCAAATATTGCACTAAAAATGAAACACTCTCTTAGAAACAGAGTTCTTTTTGAATCTTTGGGTAAATTATCTTACCCAATTTTGTATTACTCGCTTGCAAAAAGTAGACACCCACTGAAAATTTTAAAAACGCTTTACTAAGTGTCTTTGGGATCTCATCCTGCAGATTCAGGATGTGATATTCAACCTTGAGCGGCATGCAGTCCTATCCGGTTGCTACAAGGCATTCGGATTCGGAGTATATCCGTGTTCACTCTGCGAGACCTGTCTACTAGAAGGGGGTTATATTGATTTTAACAACGTAAAGCGTCTCTACAGGCATCCGTAACGGCTGAGACCGTCGATGGGGGCGAGCGGCATTCTGCTGAACACATCTTCTTGGTGGAATTCAAGAATGATCGAAAAGTGATGAAACTGTCGGTCAAATAACATCGTCTCAAAGCCCGCCCATGCGAAAAGGTTATGTACTGTGAGTGGCAAGTTATGGTTGATCAATTAATTTATCGATGCAGCTTATGGGATTTGAGTAGTTCAGTTCTGTGCGCTTTTCTAAGTTGGTTGGTTTAAACTAAGAAGGAGGAAGAAAATTGTTCAGAGGAGAAACCTACGATGCACCAGTTGCCGAAGGCACGGAGTATGATGTCACCATAGAAGACATTGCCAGAGAAGGAGATGGCATAGCCCGTGTACAAGGCTTTGTGATTTTTGTGCCCGGCGCAAAGATCGGAGACAACGTCAAGATTAAAGTTGACAAAGTCATGAGACGGTTTGCAATCGCGTCTATATCAGATTGAATTATAAATCGTTTGGAGTTTAACATCGGTTTCCGGGCGTGTATCTCGTGTTGATGAACCGCAATGGTTCAACAGGGCGATGCACACACCCGGAACATTTTTTTTATCGGTTGTGGATCAATTCATGCATTACGCGGATTATGGACGATCAATTATTTTATTCGGCTGCGCAACAACAGACTGCTTTTGCAATCAGGTCACTGGGAATCCTGTAAAAAAATACAGCCAAGCATCTCTTTTGTGAATTCAAACGTCCCTGTGATCCCTACCGACTCAGGAAGCTCCCCGAGTCCTGCCCGTATGATCAGGTCCCCTATCTCGTGATCGATAACTTTTGCGATCCCGAGTATCGATGTCGTCGGGCGCGGATTCACATCCACCACATACAGTTCGTCGCCTGCAACGATATCGACTCCGACATACCCCCTGCACCCAAGCACATCTGCCGCTTTTGCGGCTGTATCCATAACCTCGTCCCACCGTGGTGTCTGGTACGGCACAACCCCGCCGTTGTACTCGATGGTCTCTGTTCCGATCTCGACCATCTGCTTGTTCACGGTGAGTTCAAGCGCGGTTTTGCCGATGACTAGACTCGCGCTCAGGTGTTCTCCGGACACAAGTTCGGTTACGATGAAATCATCGCTCAAATTCACTTTTTCCGACTCGATCGAGATCCCCTCTGAGGCGCACCCCGATCTCGGCTTGATCACGTACCGCGCACCAGCATCTGCGCCACCGGTGCCACACATACCACCGGCATCTGCGTCATCGATGACCCTGGGCACGGCGATGCCGTTAGCCGACAGGATACTAGAGCAAATGAGTTTGTCGGCACAGTTTCTCACAGACTTGCTCGGGCAGCCGAGATTGACCGTGCTTTCTTCAACGACCTCTGTCAAGTCAGCAAGAATCTCATCCGGTGCGATCACGATCCCGGCATCGCAGGTACGCGCGATCCGTCCGATCGCTGTTGCGAAGCCGTCGTCATCACAATCACCACCACACCTGAGCGCATCTCCAATGACTCCACGAACCCGCTCTCTGGCAGGATACCGCACCAGGTGCCCACTTGCCGCGAAACTGTTCGCGAGAGTTGCGAGCATCGCGCATCCTTCACCAAGTATGTCGGGGTCCCCCGTTGCGACCGCATACTCAGCGACCATGACCTCCATTATATGATGCCGGTTCCGTAACCCGTGGCTAGTTTTCTCGTCTCGATTCTGCCGCACTCAGGACATTTAAGTTTTGAGTCGTGCCGAACCATTGCGGTCCTGCATTTCGAACAGAGCGCCTTCATGACACCCAGATCTGGTTCTGATGTGTCAAGGCGCATGTTCTTGAGATCGACTACCCTTGCCTTCAGTATGTCGAAGATCCCAAACTCGTGCGCGATGTCCTTGACATAACCCCTCTTGACGTTGGATACGTGGACGACAGCAGATCCCACATTCGGGATCTCCCGGTCGACGACACCCTTCGCACCGGCGATCGTCACCATCGCAAGCGAGTCACGCAGTCCCACGATCTGCCCGATGACTACATCCCCTCTCTTGAGCATCGGGGGTGTGTCCGTGCACGGGATCACGGAAACCAACCTGCGAGCGGTATCGACTTTGGCCGTTCCTGCGATGGCTGCGTAGACGCCGCCGGTCTTCTCATACGTCTGAGCACTGGCACGGAACTCTTCAGTGGTTCCTACGAAATCGCCTGGAAGCACAAACTTGCCAGAACCATTCGAGGCGCCATTGCTGGCGGTGTTATCGACAGTGTTACTAGCAGTATCATCGGTAATGCGCTCTTCGGACAGTGGAATCGATGAATCACCCATCGTAGGCGACTCATTACTATCTATGGTCTCTTTGAGCGCGAAGGCGTCCATTTCAACCGGATTCGAGTTATCGGCAGTATTGCTGGCACTATTCATGGTCTTTCCGCTATTCTTCTCTACCTTCCGTAAAACGGTTCGTTTCTTCAGTTTAATATGAATCCCTCATTTATATTCAATATTGTTAATATGTTCGAGCCATCAGCGTGGCTACTCCATCCCTTCCGCAGACCACGCAGCGTCCTGACGTGGCTGCCCCCGATCCTGCTGACTCGACCGGGATTCCGAGCATACGAAGCCCGGTCACCTCCTCTATCTCATGCCCGCAATCCGGATCCTGACACCAGCATACCCGCAAAATCCCCTGCGTCTCCAACTCTAACGCCTCATCAAGCGTCTCGCAGTCAAATATCCTCGAATCGAACTTCTGCGATGCAGCGGTATACATATCGGCAAGTATTGTGTCCATGCAGTCCATCACCTCGCTGGCAATCCGGTCGATCGGCACCGATCGTTTCTCGGACGAGTCCCTGCGCACCATCATAACCGAGTTCTTGCTGATATCCCTCGGACCGATCTCGATCCTTATCGGCACGCCTTTCAGTTCCCATCTGTAATACTTGGCACCGGGATGCTCGTCGCGGTCATCGACCTTTACGCGAAGTCCGTGACCGGTAAGTGTATCGCGCACGGACGCGCACGCGCTCAGCACCGCTTCATTCGAATCGCGGTTTCCGAAGATGATCGGCACGATCACAACCTGCACTGGTGCGATCTCCGGCGGCAGCACAAGCCCGCGATCGTCGCCGTGAACGCTGATTGCGGCAGCGACGCTCCGTTCCGAGATCCCGTAGCAGGTCTGGTGCGCGTACACCTGCTCGCCGTCCACATCCTCATAAGTAATCTCGAACGTCTTTGCGAATTTGTCCGCGAGATGGTGCGCGGTCCCGATCTGCAAAACCCTGCCATCCGGCATCAGCGTATCGACTGCAAGCGTGTAGTCTGCGCCAGGGAACTTGTCCCACTCGGGGCGCTTTGAAACGATTGTAGGGACGGCGATCCGCCTGTAAAACTCCTGATATAGCTCGATTGCCCGATCCACCTGTTTTGCTGCACTATCCCAGTCCGTGTGCACGGTGTGCGCCTCCTTAAACGACGTGATCTCGCGCAGACGGATGAGCGGGCGGGTGTGCTTGGTCTCGTACCGGAACGTGTTCACGATCTGGTAGAGTTTCAGCGGCATGTCCGCATGTGACCTGACCCAGAGTTTGTACATCGGATAGATCGCGGTCTCGCTTGTCGGTCTGAGCGCAAGCTTCATCTCAAGCGGGGTTACGCCGCCGTGCGTGACCCAGTAGACCTCGTCCTCAAATCCCTTGATATGCTCCGCTTCCTTCATAAATTCATTTTCAGGAATCAGAAGTGGGAACAGCGCCTCCTCGTGACCATCATTATCCAGAAGTTCTCTGATAATCGAATAGATGTTCTTTCGCAGTGCAAATCCGAAGGGGGGCCACACATAAAGCCCCTTTACCGGATACCTGACGTCCATGATCTCGGCAGCAGCAAGCAGTTCGTGATACCACTCACTAAAACTCGATTTTGGCGGAAGTTTTGGCTGCTGCACATTTTTCATTGGATGAAATTATAGGGGGCGCGGACATAAACCTTGTGGGGGCGAGTGTTCGTGTATGCCGGGGTTGCGAAGTCGTATCAGGGGGTTGGTGGCGGTTTTCCGGGTGATGTTGGCACTGGCGCAAGCACCCGCGCCCGAATTAACAGCGCCGTCCACGCAGAATATTTATATATCCCCAAGTGGATGGCTCTACCAAACAGTGCAGGCGGTGAGCGACGCTATACCGGGACCAGATATAACATTACAGACGGCGGAAGGAAGTATAATAATGATAAATAAAAAGGAGGCATAATTTTGGGAATAATGAAATATATAACCGTTTTCGCGGTTCTTGCCCTCGTTTTGGCATCGGGCTGTGTGACTAATGAAGAAGTTAGGATTGGTACTTTGCTGCCGCTCACAGGCGACCTTGCTGCGTATGGCGGACCGATGGAGGATGGGGCGCGGCTTGCGATAAATGAGGTGAACGAGAACGGAGGCGTTCTCGGCGGCAATATCGCGCTTGTCACCACAGACTCCCAGACTACAGGAGTCGCTGCAGTCGGTGCGATGAACCAACTGGTAACCGTTGATAAAGTTTCGGCGGTGATCGGTGCTGCAGGAAGTGGCGTGAGTCTGGCTGTTATCGATATAGCAGTGAACAACCATATCGTCCAGATATCTCCCTCGAACACCGCTCCGGACTTTACGACGTATCCCGACGATGGATTCTACTACAGAACCGTTCCATCGGACGCGTTGCAGGGAAAAGCGATGGCGAAACTTGCGAATGAGCGCGGATATCTGAATGTAAGCACGTTCGTCCTCAACAACCCTTATGGGGTGGGATTTGAGGAAGTCTTTAAGGAAGAGTTCGAGAAACTCGGTGGAACTGTTATCGACCGTGTCAAATACGATCCGAGCGGGGTGACGTTCGATTCCGAGGTTGATAAGGTATCTGCGAATAATCCGGACGTTATCATCCTTGTCGGTTATCCTGACACCGGAAGCATAATCCTCAAAGCCGCTTACGAGAAGGGCGCCATGGACGAGATCGACTGGCTGCTTTCGGAGGGAATGCGTACCGATGAACTGGCGCTAAAGGTCGGAAAGACCGTCGAAGGCAAATACATCGTGGCTAACTTCACAGGCACAACACCAGACCCGCGAGCCACAGGTCCTGCTTACGACGTCTTTGCAGCGGCTTATGGGGCAGAATTCGGAAGAGAACCTGCCACATTCAGTTCGAACACTTATGATGCGGCTGCGATCATCGCGCTCGCAATCGAAAAAGCCGGGAGTGCAGACGGGACCGCGATACGGGACGCGATACCTGATGTGGCGAACGCACCGGGCGAGGAGGTCTCTGATATCGGAACCGCGCTCGCATTGATCCGAAACGGAACAGAGATCAACTATCAGGGCGCATCCGGAGAGATCACCTTCGATAGCGTCGGCGATGTCTTTGGAGAATACTGCACGTGGCAGGTAACAGCGGATGGAGACGTAACACTGGGCGAATCGATAGCAGTCGAGTAATCGCCCTTTTTTATTTTTTTAGGATTTGGGGGGAAATCGAATGGCTGCGACTGTTTTTGGGGGTTCCAAAGTTGAGATCTAATGGTAGGGATGACAAAGAGCTTATGCACATCACTCCGGGAGTACCTTACCCATGGTTCGTGAAGAGCGTTTAACGGGATGTCGGAAGAAAGAATAGATATCTATCTTGATTTCATCAAAGGAAGTAAGTTTCCTTGCCCGATTTGCAATGAACCGATGCTTTGTACACGACACAAAAGAAAGAACCTGTAGACATCTCCCGCTCTTCCAGTACGAATTTTATCCCCGCAAGAGTTCCGAGAACGAAATGCGGAGAACATGGCACAAAAACGGTAAACGTCCCATGGTCAAGACCGGATACTGGATTTACATCGCTCTTCGAGGCGGGTGTCGTCCCCTTATGTGAAGCGATGCCAGTTGCTTCAGTAGCAGATAAGGTCAACATTCATTAAGACTCCGCGTGGAGGATTCTTGCTCATCACGCCAATGAGGCACTGGAACGCCTTGATTTGTCACAACTCGATACGATCGGAGTGTATGAAATCTCTGTTACGAAGGGGCATAAGTACATTACTCTGTTTTATGACATCAAAGAGTCGAGAATTCTTGAAGTATGATACGGATTATGATTTAGTGGATAGGCTCGGGGTAGCCGAAACATTCATCAGTGTTCGAACCATATTGGGTCTAACGGGTGGGTGTGGTCAATCTAAAATGTTGGGTGAGACGCTCCTGCTCAGAAGAATGTGACAGATAAACAGGTGGGTTAGCACATGGAATATAGACACAACACTGGACAGAATGGAACGATTGTAAATGCCGCATCTGGCACGCTTCTCCGCACGCGCGTGCTTGTGATGCCGATCTGCGGCACGGCGGCGGGTGCGGATACTCCGATTGAAGAGGGGAATGCATGATGAAAGTTAGTAGAAGCGTTCGGACGAGATGGTGCAGCACGGCGATCTTAATCGTGTTTGCTGCTGCAATGCTTGCCGCATCGATCGCGCCTGCTTACGCATCGACAGGCGCAGGCAACGCTCTCGATTTCGACGGGACGGATGATTATGGAACAATCGCTGCAGGTGGTTTTAAAAACCTCAAAATCCGGGGATAGGTGAAATAAAAAAATGAAGAGAAGAATACCTGTACCTATACTCATTTCAGTGCTACTGACTCTGGTTCTAACTGCTTGCGCCGGTGCTGCTGAGGTGAAGCTTACTGCCAGTGACGGCGCAGCGGATGACTATTTCGGCTATTCCGTCTCTATATCAGGCGACTATGCCATCGTGGGTGCATACTATGATGATGACAGCGGTAGTAATTCGGGCTCTGCATACATCTTCAAGCGCGACGGGACATCATGGGGCGAGCAGGCAAAGATCACAGCCAGTGACGGCGCGGCGGGTGACTTGTTCGGCGCTTCCGATATAACATGCGGCTAAGCCCCCGTCTGCGCACATCGAGATGATGAGGGCGGCAGAGATTCTGGGTCTGCATACTTCTTCAAGCGCGACGGTACATCATGGAGCGAGCAGGCAAAGATCACAGCCAGTGACGGCGCGGCGGGTGACTTGTTCGGCGCTTCCGTCTCGATCTCAGGCGACTATGCCACCGTGAGCGCACCTCGTGATGATGACCGCGGCAGTGATTCGGGCTCTGCATACATCTTCAAGCGCGACGGGACATCATGGAACGAGCAGGCAAAGATCACAGCCAGTGACGGCGCGGCGGGTGACTTGTTCGGCGTTTCCGTCTCGATCTCAGGCGACTCTGCCATCGTGGGTGCACACTATGATGATGACAGCGGCAGTAATTCGGGCTCTGCTTATGTCTACGACATTCTGACCCAACCAACCCCTGATCCTACCAACCTTGCCAACACCACCGGCAACTTCTGGGTGAACCACACATGGAGTGCAGGATCAGGTGACGTCACCGACTCCTACAACGTCAGCGTAAACGGTGTATGGTACAACACAACCACAGACACCTTCTGGAACGATACCTGTACAGCCCACGCGTGGCAGAACATCACAGTCTACGCATGGAACAGCAGCACAGGAACGCTCTCGACAGGTTGCGTCAGCCAGAACACGCAGATACCCAATAACCTGGTAACGATCACCAACACATCTGATTGGAGCGGCGATGCTGGTGAGAACGTCTACGTGGACTACGATGCCACCGATGCAGACAGCGACACTCCTACATTCTCATGCAACCGCACAGACCTGTTCACCGACTTTGACACAGCGAACGGGACTGGAAACTGGACAGCCACATCAGGGACTCATTACGTGGACTTCGGAGTCTCTGACGGATGGGGATCAACATCGAACTATACGATGACGATAATGGTGAATGGCACAGCACCACCAGTGATTCACTCAGTGGTGCTTGATCCAACCGTATCCGAACCGAACGGGTCGATCATCGTGACCGTCACCGCAACTGACGACTCAGGCATAGCCAGTGTGACTGCTGAAGGCGCTGCACTCGCGCTCGTTGCTAACGACACTTACGTTGGCACAATAACAGCTGCAAGCACTCCGGGAACATACAACGTAACCGTTGTTGCAACCGACAATTCGACGAACTCCAACAACGTCACGAACGACTCGGCAACGTATACGGTACCAGAACCGGTGCTTCCGGTAATCATATCCATAGAAGATGTTGCCATAAGACAAGGAGAGAATATAACAGTCCCGATCACGGTCTTTGACGTAGCGAATATGGGCGGCTGCGAGCTTAATTTCACGTATAACCCGGCAGTCGTTTATGTGACTGATGTCGCACGGGGCGACCTGAACTTCTCGTTTGAGTACACCATCAACAACGGTTCCGGATGGATGCGTGCAAACGCGCTTGACGTGTATGGAAGGAGTGGGAACGTGACCTTTGCATACGTCACCCTCGCTGCTGTTGGCAACAAGAGTGATGTAAGCGAGATGGAGTTTGAGGATAGCCGATTGCTTGACACATCCTTCGGTGAGATCGCCCACATAAGGGATAACGGGACGTTTAGCATCCTGCCAAACGTACTACCAGATGTGACAAACGTGTCTGCAACTCCCGGTACGATACTCTACGACAACGGCAGACCCAGAACACCCGGAACAGACATCACTTCGCTGAGTGCTTATGTGACTGATACGGACGGCAGCATCACCGCGGTCACCATCAATCTCTCATCGATAGGCGGATCACCGGTTCAGCCGATGGAGTACGTCGCAGGGGATCTATGGGAAGTGACCACGAACGCAACAGAGGTTGCCGGCGCTCTTAATGCCCCGAACTTCACCCACGAGTTGGTTATCACTGCAACCGATGACGATGGGGGCATCAATGATTCGGTGAGCATCGAGCTGACCGTCCGTAAGAGAGGGGATGTGAACGGCGATGGTCTCGTTAACAAGATGGATGCGGATTGCATATCCCGCTATCTGGCAGGTCTGGAACCGGAAGCCTCGAATCCACCAGGTGTACTGGTTGGGGACGTTATAGGTGACGCTGGAGATCCGGTGGGTAACGGCGTTGTGGACCTGATGGACGCATTGTACATAGCAAAGTACACAAGCGACATGGTAGAGGAGCCTTAACCTCCTCTCCCTCCTTTTTTTGTAGCAGCCAAACGCAGGTCAGACATTCGTCTTCTATTTCTATTGCCGCCGATTTCGGATCATAGAAGCGCCATCATGCCGCTTGATATCAGATCGCCGTAGACGACAGCAGCTATAAATCCTGCCGTGATCGGGATCATGAACGGCAGTCCGGGCGTCACCCAGACCCGATCCCCAATTAATCCTCTCGATGCAAGTTGATCCAATCGTTTCAGGACATAATCATCGATACCGACGCCGCGTCTCGTGAACTTCTTCTTAACCTCCCCGCCTGCACATTCAAAATCCTCGATCAGTCTGACGTGCCGGTCATTCAAATCAGATATCCTGCACTTATACCCGACAACCAAATACCACGGGTTTTCTATGATCTCACGCACCGATAATTTGTAGAGGTTGTATGCAAGGATTCCAAGCGGCACGACGATGGTTAGCAAGACTGCATTCGCAAGCGTGCTGAATGCGAAGATATCCAGAGGCGGTGCGCCGCTTAACGGAAGTCCGTATCCGAAGACCGATATATCCGGAAAAGCCGGAAAGATGAACGACAGCGCGATCAGCGCCTTCGCATCCGCACCCCCGAATGCACCGATCCGGAACAAGATGTATACAAACACGTAGATGCCCACAACCGAGACTGCCGTATGCAGGAGGTACCTGCTCCCTTGCGCGAGCGCGTCTGCGATCACGAGTGGCAGGGCGGCAACGAAGACCACGCCCCAGAGTTCATTCGGCACGGTTCTGGTCTTAAGGTCAGATCGGCACGAATATAACAGGAATATCAGACAGATAAAGAGTTTTATTAGATCGATCATGCGCCCACATTCATAGATTTAACCCGAACCGTATTTTATTCTTTTGGGCGCGTCTCGGTTTGTAGGGCACTACCAGGGCACTACCAGGGCACTACCCGGAATTCGAAAAAGCCATCTCACTTAACTCCTGGACGGTCAGGAGCGGTGGAATATCTATCCCGTCCTTCAGGAGGTCCGGCGAGAGTCTGGTGATAACAGGCAGCGTTATTCCGGTTTTTTCCAGAATTTCCTGCTTTGAAAAGACGTGTCTCGTGTCCCCATCCAGTACGATCTTGCCCTTGTCCATCACAACGGTCCGTCTGGCATATCCTGCCACGAGGTTCATATCATGAGTTACGAGGATGATCGTCTTCCCGAGTTCATTCAGATGCCGGATCTGCTGCAGAAACTTGTTCACATGCCCCCAGTCCTGCCCGGTGGTGGGCTCGTCGAGCACGATTATGTCCGGCTCCATCGCAAGGATGGATGCCACAGCGAGACGCTGGCGCTGACCCCGGCTTAATGAGTGTGGGTGCCGATCTCGAAACTCTGCAAGTTCCATCATCGAAATAGCCCGGTTCACGCGCTCTTCGATGGCGGTATCGCGAAGCTTGATGTTTTCCAGACCAAATTTCAGTTCTTGAGTGACACTATCCGTAAAAATCTGATTGTCAGGGTTCTGGAATAGATATCCCACACTCTGTGCGAGCGTCGCCACCCGCATACCTGAGATATCCTTGCCATTAATGAAGATTGTTCCATTATCGGGCTTTAAAAACCCGATCAAATGATTTATGAGGGTGGTTTTTCCTGCACCATTGTGTCCGATTAGTGCCACAAAATCACCTTCCGGAATCACAAGGTTGATGCCGTCAAGACCAACCTTCCCATCTTCAAATGTGTGTCGCAGGTTCTTGATCTCGATCTTTGGCTTCGGTGCGGTTCTGGTGGGTGGCGCGTGAGCGGTCCTGAATCGTGCGATATTGGCAGGTTTGTCCCGGAGTAACTGGCATAATCTGGCAAGTATCGTTTTATATGATGAATCGGTTGAAAAATCCCCTTCGAAATCGCCAAAACCATTTTTCATTGCATGAACAATCTCTGATAATTGAGGTAGGGCTATGCCAATACTCTTTAACTGATCGTGTCCGTCATTAAAGATTTCATCTGGCGTATCATCCATGATAATCTTCCCCCGGTCCATAACAACGACGCGATCTGCAAGATGCACCACTTCATCAATTTTGTGTTCGATCAGGATAATAGTCATATCCTTTTCTTGATTTAACCTCTTGACAAGAGAGAGTACCTCGCCTGTGCCAACCGGATCAAGATCAGATGTAGGTTCATCCAGAACCATGACACGTGGCTCCATCGCAAGCGTGCCTGCTATTGCAACCCGCTGCTTCTCACCTCCGGATAGTGTGAAGATAAAACGATCTCGCATATCCTCCATGCCAACGATGCGCATAGCCAGATCCACCCGCCTTAATATTTCTTCTTTTGGCATGCCGAGATTTTCCGGTCCGAATGCAACATCTTTTCCGACTGTAAGTGAAAATAACTGGGTATCCGGATTTTGAAAGATGATTCCCACATCCGATGCCAGTTGATGTACTTTATAATCCCGAACATCCTTCCCGTTTACCACGATAACGCCCTCGAGGTTTCCGCCTGCGACTTTTGGTACGAGTCCGTTTAAGCACTGGATGAGTGTGGATTTCCCGGAGCCGCTTGCGCCAAGAAGCAGCACAAACTCACCATCATCGATGTGCAGGTCGATGCCGCTTAATGTCGGTTCGGACATGTTGGGGTAGGTGTAGCTGAGGTTTTGGATATCGATCATGGTTTTGTTCCGTCTGGTGACGACGTGCGCCCCCATACTACATAAATCTTATATATTAGCACGAAACACGAATCTCTGATGAAAGGATTATTCCGGTACGAGCAGAAAGATACGGTTATGCACCGGCTCGACCCGCGGGTGAAACTGGTATGGGTTTTCGGAATGTCCGTTTTAAGCATGTTGTTTGGAGCGCCATCGCTCCTGCTCATCGCGTTTCTATCCACACTGCCGTTCTGGGTGATGGTCAAACCGTCGTCAGCAAAGATCCGTGCGATACTGTTCGTCTTCGGCACGATGGTCTTTGGTTTCATGCTCACGCAGTCTATCTTCTATTACTGGGGCGATCCTACGAATCCGACGTTCACAATCATCCCGGAAACGTTCCCGGTGATCGGATACATCACTGGCGGGATACATTTCTACGCAGAGGGTGCGTTGTACGGGCTTATCCAGTCGCTTCGGTTTATGACCACGGTGAGTGCGGCTTCGGTCTTCGTTGCAAGCACGCACCCAAGCGAACTGCTCGTCGGACTCGTGCGGTTTACAAAGGTCCCGTTCACAAATATCCGGATCGGATTTCCAAACGAGATTGCATTCATGGTGTCCTCCGCGGTCGGTTTTGCACCATCGATGATTGAGGAGAGCATGATCATCATAAACGCGATGCGAGCGCGCGGGCTTGAGATCAGGGGCGGCATCCGGACGAAGATCCGGGCGCTGCGACACATCTTCTTCCCGATGGTGGTCGGGCTTCTGCGCAAAGGAAGGCAGATTGCAATTGCTGCTGATGCGCGTGCGTTTCGCGCAACAAAGAACCGCACGTTTGTAGACGAACTGCAACTGGGGCGAGGTGATTATATTATGCTAACCTACATCGCCGTGTTTCTGGTAGCTGGTACATACTTAAGTTCCATCGGTTTCGGTGGGACCGCGCCGGGGTTGGGATGATGACCCGGTTTCGAAAAAGTCTGGTTCCGGTGCTTTCGATGTTCATCATCTTGGTTATTTCACAGGCAGCCATGGCTGGTGAGTGGCGGGGCAGCGGCACCCCGCTCTACACCATAGCATCAGGCAGCCTGCACGGCGGCGTCCATGTCGGAGGGGGGCACGGACTCACCTACGCAGACCCGTACACCGAGTATTTCGATCTTCCTGATAATATAATTTATGCTCGTCTGTATGTGCCGGTGTGGAACTACAACAAAGGAGACACGCTAACAGTCTCAATAAATGATAACGAGCTAAAAACACGCCATGAACCCGATTACATTGCTGCATGGGGGGTCTGCTGCTATGCGTACGATGTCACCGATGCTACATTCAAGGAAGGGCTCAACGTGATCTCGGCGACTTATGAGAACAACAACGGCGCCCCCTACGGGATATTTCTCGTTGCAGTCTATGAAAACGAGAGCATGCCCTACACCCAGTTCTGGATCGATGAGGGAAACTATGCACTCAGCAAGGCGGTTGCCGATGGCGGCGCTAAAGAGCAGGGAGAAGCGTTGTTCCCGGGAGATGTGAAGACTGAGACGGTCGAAAAAGCAGACCTGTGGACGGTGATGATCGCAGGAACCGGGGGGGAGATTGACGAACTGTGGTTCAACTCAAAACTCCTCGGAAAAGATGTGGGAAGGGCGAAAACAGGCGGCTACCTTGATTTTGACCATTTCAACGTAACTGGTGACCTTGTCGGTAATAACAATACCGTGATCTTTAAGAGGGGCGATGAGCAGTACCTGCACCCGTTTAATGCTATTTTAGTGCTTGAACACAAGGGCGGTGTTGAAGGCGATACGGAATTGACGGTTTATGAGACGCAATCATCTCTCATGTCTGTCATTCCGGTTCCGGTCATCGCAGTGCTCGCGATCGCAATTATCGGATTTTTCCTGATATACATGAAAAAAAAACATGAGCGAGGATGAGATTGATATGAATTATAGACCACCACTCTTTGTTTTTGCCATAATACTGGCATTATTACTCCCTTCTGTCGCCTATGCGGCTGGCAGCGCTGATGACATAGATATCACAGTCACCATACCCGACCGGAAGGAGGGTGTGTTTGCATCTGATAAACTGGTGGCAAGCGGCTCAGAGGAAGGTGCACGCATCACTTTCGAAAACCG
>JAUWGA010000175.1 GCA_030606635.1 Methanosarcinales archaeon | reverse complement strand
TTGGTGAGCGGTCCAAGGATGTTAAAGACGGTGCGCACGCCAAGCTCCTTTCTCGGACCTGCGACACGCTTCATCGCCGGATGGAAGACCGGTGCCAGAAGAAAGCCGATCCCGACCTTCTCGATGCATTCTTTCACCCGTTCCGGGGGGAGATCGATCCGTATACCGAGAGCTTTCAGCACATCCGCGCTTCCGGACTGTGATGTGATCGCGTAGTTTCCGTGCTTTGCGACAGGAATGCCTGCGGCTGCTGTGAGGATTGCGGCGCCTGTGCTCACGTTTATCGTGTTGTGGACATCGCCGCCTGTGCCGCAGGTATCTATAAGCGTCCCTGCCACATCCGGCGCGATGGTGCGTGCAGCGGCGCGCATGCCGCGTGCAAATCCTGCGATCTCATCGATCGACTCCCCCTTCATCTTAATCCCGATCAGGAATGCGCCGATCTGGGCATCGGTCGCATCCGTAAAGATGCTTGTGATGGCGCGCTCCGCCTCTTCTATGCTCAAGTCTCTTCCTTCGCTTACGATCTGTATGTATTCATTCATCATTGCACCACCTATGTCAAGGCTGCCGCGCATGTAGCGTTGTGCAGCCCTCCCGCTGCCAGGAGGTTTGTGTAGGCTGTGCTGTAGTTTATTATTTATGTATCGCAGAAAACCAGTGTTGCCACAATGCATAATAACCGGATAATCAAACTATTAGTACCATGAACGGATCAATCCAGCACATCATCTTCATAACACTTGCAATACTCCTGATCATCCCGATCTGCGCAGGAGATGTGCATGAAGCTACCATCTGCTATCTCGAGTACAGCGTCGAGACCGGAGATACCATTGATCTGGAACAGGGGTATCGGTTAACGATCGATGACATCAGGAAGAATGATGCGGCGATCAGCATATCGGGCGGCAGCGAAGAGATCCTGAACACCAGCATATCCGGCGATTACACGTTTGAGAAAGAGATCGGCGGCATCGATTACGACATCATACGGATATCGATGAACCTGACCGACGGTGAACCGGCTTGGATGGTGCTTGAACAGTACCGCGATCCTGACAAGCCGTTTGATTACCCTCTGATCGGTGCAGTGTCCATAAGCATCAAAAAAGGAGAGCGAGAACCTTTGAAAGCAGGATACGAACTTGAAGTAACCTCTATCATCGATAACAACGCTGTTCTTACGCTGTATAAAGACGATAACATAGTCAAACAGGAGAAACTGAGCAGAAACGGCGAACGGTTCGTTTATACGACGAAGATCGACGGGCAACGCCACACCATCCTGATCGCAAAATTTGATCGGATATCTGGCAACGATTCGGTGCATGTAAGTGGATTATCGCAGTTCAAAGATCCGGAATCCGCAGACGAGGGTGATGGTGATGACGATGGTAGCAAATGGAACACACAGCTCGTAGAATCAACGATCTTCCGGTATATGCTGAGTATATTTGTATTTGCAGGAGTATTTGCGCTGATCCTCGGTATCGCAAGGCAGATACGTAAGTGATTGGGTGATGTGATGAGTGGTCAAGGGGGAATCACATGGAGTATCTGATCCGGAAGGCGGTGGTGCAGGACGTCCCGCAGATGCAGGAACTGATCAATGGGTACGCCGAGTGCGGGGTGATGCTTCCGAGATCGCTTGCCGAATTATACGACAATATCCGGGATTTTACGGTGTGTGTGAGCAGCGACCAACTGCTCGGATGCTCTGCCCTCCACGTATGCTGGATCGGTCTTGCAGAGATCGCATCCTTTGCTGTGAGGCAGGATGCGCACCACCGGGGGATCGGGGCGCAACTGCTACATGCATCGATGGGTGAGGCAGAGGGGATTGGAATCGACACGATCTTCACACTTACCCGCGTGCCTGACTACTTCCGGAGGCACGGGTTTGTTGAAGTGGATAAGGGAACGCTTCCTCACAAGGTATGGGTCGACTGCATCAAATGCCCGAAGTTTCCTGATTGCGATGACGAAGCAGCTGTAGGTGTGGCGGGATGTGGGTGGGTTGACCCGCGCCGGTCATGCGTCTTATTTATATCGATACAGGTCAACAAGTATCTGCATGGAAGAACCATCTCAAACCGATCTCTCAGAGATGTACCACAACACCGAAAGTATCATCAACTCGATAGTGGGCGAGGTTGGCAAGGTCATTGTCGGTCAGAAGGACGCTCTGGAACATCTGCTGATATCATTGCTCTCAAACGGACATGCGCTTATCGAGAGTTATCCTGGTCTTGGAAAGACGCTCATGATCAACACCTTGTCAAGGACGATGGATCTCTCATTCAACCGGATCCAGTGCACGCCTGACCTGATGCCGTCTGATATCACAGGTACCATGATCGTGGAGGAGCATGCCGGAGAGAAGCGGTTCCGATTCGAACGCGGTCCGGTCTTCTCAAACATCGTGCTTGCAGACGAGATCAACCGTGCATCCCCAAAGACCCAGAGCGCGTTTCTCGAGGCGATGCAGGAGAAGCAGATCACTGCTGGAAACGAGACCTACAAACTGGATGCTCCGTTCTTCGTTCTTGCAACCCAGAACCCAATCGAGATGGAAGGGACATTCCCGCTGCCAGAAGCCCAGCTCGACAGATTTCTGATGAAGATACTGATGAATTATCCGTCTTTTGACGAGGAGCGCACCATCGTGGATCGATACACCTCCGTATCCGAACCGACTGTGAACCGTGTCATCGGCGGGGGCGAGCTCATTGCGCTTCAGCGCCTGACCAGGGAGGTTCCGATCTCTGAAGAATTAACGGCACATGCGATCAACATCGTGACCGCAACTAGGACGTGGGAGAACCTCGAATACGGCGCATCCCCGCGTGCATCGATCGCGCTTACACTGACAGCGAAGGCGAGAGCGCTGATTCGTGGGCGCAACTACGTATCCAAAGAGGATAT
>JAUWGA010000025.1 GCA_030606635.1 Methanosarcinales archaeon | reverse complement strand
TTCGATGTTGGCTGGTTCGGAACTGAGCTGTCCTGCATTTAGAAGCTGGTGATTATGGCAATATGGACACCTCATCGGACATCCCATCAGAAAGACAACCATTACAGCATGACCAGTCCAGTCAACCATCGATAGCGGGATCACGTTCTTTGCAGTCATAACCGCCTCCTGAACTCGGGGTTTCGCATCAGGCACGATTCCGCGTTGTATGCGGAATCCTTCCTGATCCGTTTCCAGATCGCATCGATGCTTTCCTCCCGAATATTCCCGTAAGGAATCGGGATACATGCGCAGGGCAGCACATCTCCCTGCGGGGTTATGTGAAGCCATCTTTTCCCTGCAAAGCATCCGGTCTTCTCCATCGCGTGCGGTATCGAGAATACCCGCACCCTTCCATCATATGCTGCCCACCTGACAAACGAATCAAGGGTTTCACGATCCGCATCACTCAGAACCTCGCTTTCGTGATCGATCCACCTCCCGGTCGGCACGATCTCATAGAACGAGAGTTCGTGGACGCCAGTTTCTACAGCAAGCGAATAAAATTCCTTCAGGTCATGGATGTTCATCGGAGATAGCACGACATAGATATCGACAAACATTCCTGCCGCAAGCGAGTTTTTGATCGCAGCGAGCGCCTCGTCAAATACTCCGCTTCTCCCCCTAATCCGGTCATGCTCCTCCGGATGCGGGCTATCGATGCTCACATTGACCGCGAAGAGTCCGGCATCCTTCAGCGATTCTGCCAGCTCCATTGTAAGCCCTGTTCCGGACGTAAACACGGTTGCAATCGCCTTATCAGGATCGACATGCCTGACCACCTCTGCAAGTTCCGGGTACATCATGGGCTCGCCGCCGTCGAATATGATCAATGTGGTGCCCATGCCAGTCACCTGATCGATCACATCCTTCACCACCTCTGGCGGCAGTGATGCCTTGTTTTCGGTATCAGGAAGTGCGCAATGGATGCACCTGTTCGGGCACTCCTCGGTGAGCGATATCGTGACCTGATCCGGGATATTTTTTCCGATTCTGGCATTAAGCTGGCTTTTCACAAGCCGATCAAACGCTTTCCCGGGTATCGGCGGCACCCACGTTGAGAAGATCAGTTCTTCCCCATCTGCGCCGATCGGCTTTGCGCTCTCGAAGATATCGAGAAGATCGGACGTGAAGGGCTTTATTGCGGGCGCAAGGATGCCACTCAGGGTCATGCTGCCGTCTGCGTCCAGATAGACGCTGAACCACGGGCGTTTGTAGAGTGGATACATGCTCTGCTTTTGTTGTTGTCGTCTGTGTGCATAAACATGTAGCCACCAAAAAATAAGTGGGAACGATACAAAGTATTAATACTGCATCGGCAACAAAATAGTAATGTGAACTATTTAAATATTGCACTCATCATTTTAATTGTATGCTGGATCGTCTTTGCATTTCTAAGTAAACAAGGAATTCTTGAGCGGTACAACATGTCGGCATTCGGACCCATACTGATGGTTCGCACCATGCGCGGGCAGAAGCTGCTCACGGTGCTGGCATACCCGCGCAGGTTCTGGAGATTCTTCGGAAACGTTGGGATACCGATGATGCTTGTGGGGATGTTTATCATGTTCACGGTAGTGCTCCTGACCGACTACGTGATGCTGCAGGCATTGTATGAGAATGCGATGCCCATGCCTGACAAATATAATGCCCCGCAGAATATCTTTTTAATCCCGGGTCTGAACGATTATATCCCGCTTGTATGGGGCGCGATCGGGCTTATGGTCACGCTGGTTGTGCACGAACTTGCACACGCTGTTCTCTGCAGGACCGAGGGCGTCGGCGTCAAATCGATGGGCGCGCTGCTGCTCGGGATCGTACCTATTGGAGGGTTTGCAGAACCGGATGAAGAGGAGTTGTTCGGGAAGAAGAAGCCAGACCCTGCAGAAGTCCGGGATGCGGGCACAGACACCAACACCAACATAGGGGTTGGCTATGATTACGCTGTCAGGCACCCCCTCGAGACCGGGGGTGGAATTGGGCACGGAAACAGGAGCAGGGGTACAGCGGAGCAAGAAGCGGATAACAAGACAGGGAATGGCGTATCCAGAAGATCACGGATGAGGATACTTGCAGCAGGCGTCATGGCAAACTTTGTCGTCGCATTGATCGCATTCTCTCTCTTATTCGGTCCTGTACTCGGAGGGATAGCTCCAGTCAGTGATGTTATGATCGTATCGGTCGATGAAAACTCGGTTGCAGCGCAAGCCGGAATAAAAGAGGGCATGGCTATCACACAGGTGGATGATGTTACAATAAAGACTGCACACGACTTCTATGTTGCCATGACTACTCGGGAAGACCTGCCGATGACGATGCATACAAAGGGGCGGGACAAGCGCGAGATCTTCACGCTTGCAGGAGAGGATGCCATCCTGCAAAGCGGCGTCACGATCGAGCTTGTCGTGCCAGATTCTGCTGCAGCGCAGGCAAATCTCACGCAAGGTATGACCATCACGCGGGTCGACGATACCGGAATCGACAACACCACCGATTTCATTGCGTTTCTGAATACAACTGTGCCGGGTCAGACGGTCGAGTTCTTCTTTGCAGGGAATAACTCAACCAGGGTAGAACTCCGCTCTTCGCCGGACCGCAGTTGCGGATACGTAGGCGTGATCTCCACCACAAGGATCGAATTCGCTGGCATGACCATCGGAGAATATCCAGCATCGGATAGACTGCATGTCTTGAAAACCATCCCTAGTTTACTGGACCGGATCGAGGGCTGGCTCCTCATCTTTGCGATGCCGCTGATAGAACTCGATGGTGGCGGATTTGGCGGATTTGACAACTCAATGCAGTTCTATGAGCCTGTCGGATGGGCTGCAGGTTACGGCGTCCTCGTCTTCTGGATCGCGAGTGCGCTACTCTGGATCGGCTGGATCAACTTCTACGCCGGACTGTTCAACTGCCTGCCAGCGTTGCCGATGGATGGAGGGCACGTATTCAAGGATGTTATCCACTCGCTATTTGGGCGGGTGATAAGCGACCACAAGGCAGAACAGTTGTCAAAAAGCATCGCAGTAGCATTTGCAGTGCTGATCCTTGTTTCGTTCGTGTTCATGATCTTTGGACCGTATATGGTGCACGGGTTTTAGCGGAGAGGATAGGCACACTCGCTCGCGCCGGCACATCGGGAGAGGGGGGTGTCGCAAAATAACTCGGGTCAGATTGAACATCCTTGAACACGACTGCAATATCGAATAACATTCATGCAATTCGTTTCATTCGTGTTTTATTTGTAGATTTTTTCGTAAAAATGGACTAAATCACGAATGGCACTAATAAACGAATGTCACAAATCCGAAGAGGGATTGTGACACTGATTTCACAACATGAAGAGCGATCCCCACGATCCGGTGTGTTCCGCTACGACTCCACGAGACCGCCACTCCCGACCAGATCACATCTTTGACTTGAATTCCTCGACCAGTTCCTGCTTGATCTCATCGTTCCGATCGCCGCCGCAGACCACTCCGCGGATTCCGAGGATATCAGGATTGATCCGCCTTAATACGTCCAGATCCTCGAACTTGATCGTTCCGGCAAGCGCCGTAGTCAGACCGAGATCGCGTGCATCATCCACAAACCTGGTCAACTCCTCCTCGCTCATGAACTCGAAGAGTGACCTGCCGTCCTTGATGCCGGTATCGATCATCACCACATCGGCACTGACCTTCGCGCCAACCTCGGGGAGCAAAAGCGGTGAAATGGAATTTATACGCCTATAATCGGCATACGCGGCTGCTACCGCAAATTTGTTTGAATCGTATCCTTTTATCGACCGCACAACATTTGACAACAGTTCTTCTGCCTGATCTGTGGTCTGGATGTCGTACAATCCAATCTTGATATAATCAGCGCCGGACGCGGCAGCACCAAGTGCAGCAAGCGATGCTGTACCCGGCTTGAAATTAAAATCGCCGATCGTTGCGCTGACTGGCTTTTTGGATTCGATCGTCTCAATAACTGCGCGGATCATCCAGGGGAAATTCGCACCAAGTGATCCTTCTTTCGGATTCTTCACATCTACGATATCGGCACCGCCATCAAGCGCAGCCTTTGCCTCGGTTGTGTTGATCGGGCTAACCAGTAGTTTCATAATATGCCTCCAATGATTGCACTGTTTGCCAGTGTAATAATGCAATCATCGTTACTGTCTGTATTTAACAGTGTCGTTGCCTCTGTTCACTCTACCTTGTATATCCCGATCCCAGCATCAGGGCGCTTCTGCTCTGGCTCCGGATCCCTGATATATACCGGTCTTACATATTCCATACCCATGAGGTGCCTGATCACAGCATCGTAACTATCAGCGTGGATCTGGATGCGTAGATTGTCGAGCTGGCGCAGGGTCTCGTTACTTACTTCTATTACTGGCATTGTGATTCTATATTCAATATAAGCGGCTATAAAGCTGGCGGTGAATGACCGTCCCACCTGCCAGCATACACCCACCGGTCATATCCGGTAATGCCCTGCCCTGCTGATGATCCGTTATCAGGGAGATTCTCAAACGTCTCCCCCGAAACCCCGCAACCATCGAGTACCTCGTAAGCGTTCAGGACTTCTTCGCCATTATGAAACGTAAAGATCAGTGCCCCACCGGTCCGAACGACTTTGGCAGACTCGCGCAGGATCGATGCCCACACATCCTTATTGAACGGCTGGATCGGACCTACCATGAACCCTACCACGCAGTCAAACTCCCGACCGAAGAACGATGACAGTTCTGTGGCATCAAGAACAATCGACCGCTCCTCGCGGAGTTGCCCGCTCTTAAGCCCGTCGCAGATGTCGCATTTGTCATAGTCGATGCATACCGGATCGCATCCGAGGTCGCGTAGCGCAGCAGTGGCGCTACCATCCCCGCAGCAGATCTCGAGCACGTCTGCGCCGGATAGGTCAAGCTCGATCATACCACTGATCTTGCGAAATAGGTGCGACAGTCGTTCGTTTCGATCTTCAGATCCATCGTTCGATCCGTCCCCTGCGTTCCCGTTTAACAGTTCGCGCACCGCCACTGAGACACCGAGGTCGAGGTACGGCATATCTTCGCGTGCGCACGATTCACACAGCCACTGGTTCACAAGGAATATGGAATAATACTCAATCACGGCACTGCGCAGGTCGGACGCATCCGTTTCGATCTCTTCGCTGTCGCTTCCGAAGATATCAGACACTCTTTTTGAAAACCGCTCATCTTTTGAGATCACGTTTGTGAGCACGAGCCAGTGATCAAAACCTTGCGAATGCACGTAAACTGCGATAGCTATCGGAATGCCGTGCTCGGTCAGTCGTAACACCCCGCCCCCACCCTTTCGGGCAGCGGCATTACCACCGATATTCTCGAATTCTAAAAGGTAGTTCTCTGTGAGTGGGGCACCTCTCTGATCGCTGAAACTGTTCTCGGCAAGGAACATCGGTTCCGAGGGGGCGAGGTGAAATAGGTTGTGGAGGCGCATCTCCTGTCCCGGTATGCCTCAGTAGACCTCTTCACGCGGATAGATGACTATCCCCTCTGATGTGATCTCATACGGATAGATGCCTTTCTTATGGTCCGATCCGCGCATCTTGAAGATCTCCATGCTGCGGACACGCGTGTTGTCTTCCCGCTTGTTATACAGCAGGATCGTGCCATCGGTCACGAAGTTCTCGACACCGAACCTGCTGTACAGGTCGTCATCAACGATCTCGCAGGTCATAAGCGAGGTCAGACCGAGAATCTCGAGGGTCGTGCTCAGTTTGAGCAGCTCAACCCTGATCCTTGCAGGATCCTGAAGATTGAATCCGATGGACGTGCTCGAATCGATCACAGCGCGTTTCGCACCGATTTCATCCTGTATCGTGATGACCTGGTCGAGGAGTGCGCGCATATCGAATGGTCGCACATCCACATATCGTTCCTGCGACGGAATCCCGATCTTTGTGGAACACGCATCGATGATCGCAAGTTTGCCCTCCTCCTCGAGTGACTGTATGTCCCATCCGAATCTCGACAGATTCTCCCGCAGGTAACTGGGGCGTTCCTCAGTCGCAATAAAAATACCGGGTTCGTTGTACTGCGTGGCTCCGTGGTGCAGGAACTGGAAAGCAAAGTTTGTTTTTCCGGTGCCAGAGGTTCCGGAGAGCAGATATGTCCGATTCCGCACCAGCCCGCCTTCACACAGTTCATCAAATCCTGGTACTCCAGTAGGTACTCTATCAATCATTGTAAGTTCCCCCAGATAGCACAAACCATGCGAGGAGCGCATCAAGTTGTATTCGCTCGTTCGCACCTTCTGTGATTCTGAAATCCATTTCTCCAATTTTATCTATCAAATCAACCTTTTTGCGATCAGGAATCTCTCCGATATCGAATATCGCCCGGTATATCTGCCCGACAATGTCCTCGCCGGATAGTCCCTGTCTGGTTAACAGATCGTCCAATTTTTTGCGGGATTCTGCAAAATCCCCGTTGTATGCACCCAGGATGAGCTTTTTAATCTCCTCAGGGCGCGCGGTCGCTGTTATCTGGTATATGGCATCGCGATCGATCGCTGTGCCGAGCATTGCGGCAGCCTGCAGTGCATTGATCGCCTTGCGCATATCACCGCGTGCCACGTATTTGACCGCATCAATCCCGTCGTCCGTGATATCGAGGTGCTCGCAGTCAGCGATGTACCGGACCCTCTTCACGACCGCCTCGTCAGTGATCGGACCGAACCGGTAGACCGCGCATCTCGATTGAATTGGCTCTATAATTCTCGATGAATAATTGCATGACAGGATGAACCGGCAGGTCCTGGTGTACCGCTCCATCGTTCTTCGAAGCGCAGACTGGGCATCGCCTGTCAGGGCATCTGCCTCGTCTAAAAAGATGATCTTGAATTCAGCATCCCCGACAGGCGATGTTCGTGCAAAGTTCTTGATCTTGTGGCGCACCACATCGATGCCGCGCTCGTCGCTTGCATTTAATTCAGTGAAATTGGAGTGCCAGGTGTCGCCGAAGAGTTCCCTTGCTATGGATACCGCAGATGCGGTCTTGCCAACTCCGGGAGGACCTGTGAACATGAGGTGCGGCAGATTCCTTGTGTGCACGTACGAAATCAACCGCCCGATTGCGTTATCTTGCCCTACCACATCCGCCAGTCTCTTTGGTCGGTACTTCTCGATCCATATCTCCTGTTTGATAGAAAAACCTCCGCGTCGTGAATATGTGAATATATTGTCTGTTATATTCTTAAGGGTTCGTCTGCCAGCAGCTGTCAAGTCCCCGGGGGCGGCTCGGAAACACTGGCAAATTTTTAATACACCGGAAACCACAGACCGCGCAGGACAATGAAAAAGAGACTGTACGTACCACATCCGGGACACTTCGATGGACTCAAGGAACTGGTATCCGAAGCAGGGAAGGACATCTACTCGATATTCATGGCAGGCTCGCCAGATTACGTGGGTACCGGCAGGAGCAACCTCAGTTCGCCCCAGATCGAGGATATCCGGGAGCAGACCGCGTATGCGCACAAGAATGGTGTGAAGGTGGAGCTCGTGCTCAACAGTTCATGCATGGGTGGGCGCCAACTGACGCCAGAGGGCTTTAACCTCATCCACTGGTATCTCGGGCAGCTCGATAGCTGCGGAGTCGATACCATCGTTGTTGCGGATCCGTATCTTGTCGAGATCATCGCGAGGGATTTCGAGATGCTGCCGGTCGTATCGGTCTTGTCGTTTGTGGATTCGCCAGAGAAAGCCAAGTTCTACGAGGATCTTGGCGCGCACTCGATCGTGGTCGATCCCGATGTGCACAGGCACTTTGACGCCCTCCATGCGATCAGGGATGCTGTGGACTGCGAATTAAAACTGCTCGTGAACGAGGGCTGCCTGTACCAGTGCCCGTTTCGGTATGCGCACTTCAACTTCTTCTCCCACGCATTCGGTCCGCAACCACGTCCGAACGTGCTCGACGATTATTATTACGAACGATGCATAATGCTCCGGATCAAGGATCCGAAACTGATCACGGTCTCGCCATGGATCAGACCGGAGGACATCAAGGAGTATGCGGATATCACAGACGTCTTCAAGATCGGCGGCAGAACCCATTACGTCAACTGGATCTTAAATTGCGTCAGCGCGTATACGGATGAGTCGTACGATGGTAACCTGATGGATCTGCTCGACTGCCCCAAGGCACTCAAAGACCTGTACTATATCTCAAACCGGGACTTTGATGGCGCGATCGACCACTGGAAGAACTGCCCGACCGTCTGCGCAAACTGCGGGTTCTGCAGGGAACTGACAGATCGGGCTGTCAAGGTGTACGCGGGCGGCGGCACAGAGGATGAGGGGATGGTTCTGTGGAGCGAAATGGCAGATAAAACTGAGGTGAGAGCATGATCACGAAAGAAATCCTGCAGATAAGAAGCGACATTGAAAATAACCTGAGAACGATGCTTGCAAGGGCGGTCATGGTCTCAGAACTGGACGTCTTCGCGCTGCCGTGCGGGTGCAGCGGCATCACAGTGAATGTTCGTGGACTCGAACTGGATGATATCGAGGTCTTCGAGGAACAGATGCTCTCATTCTTTAAAGAGGTTGCATCGCGTCTTGAGATTCCGGCAAGTTTCATATTCGCAAGACTCATTCCAGGTAGTTCGGTCGTTGCTGCGATCAACTGGCGTGTGCTCTGCGACCGGTGTTATCAGGAGTTTGCCATAACAAGCGGCAAGACACCGAGACCTGACATCTACATCATGCATTTCGAGCGGAGAGGGCAGAAGGGGAAGAAGAAGAGGTAGACGAGGTGACGGTATTAGCGGGGTGAAAGTGCCTGATTTTACACCGAAACCGGATCTGGCAACTGCGGATCATGGTTCATATAGTATTCTCGAGGCGTTTTAGGCATTAGTTTGCGATACACGAAAGCTATAGCAACCATGGTCACCGGAATGGTAACAAATAAACCAACCACCAGGCAGAGAAACCCCATCAGGTTGATGATACCAAGCAATATACCAAAGATGAACAAATCCCATTTTACACCTCTCGTGATTTCAGAACTCTTTTCGAGCGCATCTATCGGACCAAGCCCCTTATCGACGATCAAATAATCAAAAAACTGGAATTTGATTGCCCATATAATTCCTGGAATGATTAGCAAGATCAGCCCCGCTGCAACAATCAACCCGTAAAGGATTGAACCAACCAGATACTTAAAAAAGAGAGGATAACAGGAGAAAAGATCTGAAAATTCCCCTATCTCACCATCGCAAAACCTCAAAAAAATCTTGATTAGCCCCATCCCTATTATTATCGAGAGAACAAAAGAAGCAATCCGGATAATAATCGACAGAACAGGGGCATCTGCTTCGATTATTGCTGCAATAATATCTGGGACGTATTGTAGCAATCCCGCCACTATCACAATACCGATGAAAAAACCGATATTGCTTTTCGTCGTATTCCATCCAAATTGCACCGCCTCACTTATGACAAATTTCTTTGGCATATTCCCCATCTCCTTTTTTCATTATGTGGCCGCTCTCGTCCAGTCCGGGCGCATTCGAGCCCGGGTACGCATACAATTGTCTGAACGAGCTGTTATATATATTTTTGGCTAATCGGGTTTCCAATTGACATTCGTACAATTCGTGTTTCATTGGTAGGGATTTTTTTTGTAAAAGCGGATTAGATCACGAATTTCACTAACAAGCGAACACCACGAATCCAACGGCAAACTTGACGCAATTTCGCCGTAAAATTTGGGTCACAGGTTACACCAAATCAACACGGGTTAGGATGCCACAGGATTTTCAGGCACGGATACGTTTCCTGATCTCCTCCGCGCACCCGAATCCCGCTAGAATAGAGCCGTTCATGCTTCGTTCAGGATAGTTGGTCCGGGAGAACATGCCTGCAAGATATAACCCCTTTATATCGGTGGAATACCGCGGGATCTTCTCGATGTAATTTGTCAGGTAAACCGGAGCCGTATCGATATCCCGTGCAAGTCTCCACCACGAGATGTCATCGCGGTGGAAATCCGGAAACAACTCCAGAAGTCCGTCCAGATACGAATCGATCAGTTCCTGCTCCGAAGACCGCCACCTCGGATCGGTATCGTCCTGGAAGTACGCGGTCACGTATACCAGATGCTCTCCGTAATCCGAGAGCGGAAGGAAGTTCGTATGCTCGATGACCGCACCAAAAGGCACGCTTGATTTTATGTTTAACCAGTACATATCCTTCATCAGTGACCGGTTCATGCCAAAGAGCGCGCACGCGGTCCCCTGGTATGGGATATCAGGCGCATCCGCAACCATCTTTAAAAGCGCATGAGGGGGCGCCGTCGAGATCACGGAATCACAGTCCATGCGCCCGCCAGCGGTAACGCCGGAGACGCTTCCATCAACGATTCCGATCTCTGACACCTCACAGTTCGTCCGAATCTCCCCGCCCATCGCAACTATCGATTCTGTCAGACGTGTGACGAGGCGATGAAAACCTCCGCGCAGGTATCCGAGTTTCTCGCCACTCGTGGACCGGTTCGATCTGATCCTGATGCGCCCGAAGAGCCATGCAGCAGATACCCGGTCGTGGCTGCTACCGAACTTGCTCCGCAAGAGCGGCTCAAAGAACCGCTCGTAGACCGATCTTCCGGCATTCTTAAGGATCCACTCCTTTGCTGTGACGCGATCGAGTTTGTAGATCTCCTCGTCCTTTGCCCGCCGGGTCATAAGGACGATGCGTGCGAGCCGTATCAGGTCCGGAACCGAGAGCGGCGACTTGAGCAGTTCGATCGGAGTGTTCATCGGGTATATCTTCCCGTCGATATAATAGCCAGTGGTTCCTTTGAGCCATTGCAGGTCAGCACCGAGACCCAGACTCCCGATGAGATCTATCAGTTCGGAATCACTCTCGAAGATGTGGTGGTAATACTTCTCGATGTGATAGTTGCCGATATGGTAACTCGCAGCCATCCCGCCGACTTCGTAACCTTTTTCGAGGATGACCACATCGGATGTGTCATCTTTTAGCATCCTGTACGCGGATGCAAGCCCTGAGAGCCCGCCGCCGATGATGATCGTCTTCATCTCTTCTTCAATTCTTTTTCAATTCATCCAGTTCAATCTGCAGCAACTCTTCGTATCTTCTGTCGACATCCCCATTCTTCTCGCTCGCCACTACTTTCTCGATCTTCTTTCTCCTTTTATTCCCTTTATTCTCTTCTTTCTTCGTTTCTTCTTCCTTTGACCCTTCTTTCCCAGTTCTAACCGAGTACATGAGAAGGACGATTCCGAGAGACATCAGGATGATCCCGCCCCAGACCGCTGTGATCCAGGGTGCTGTGCGCATGTAGAGATTGGCGTAGTCGCCTTCGACCATCTTCGTGGTGATGAACACCTCTTCTGTGAGCGATCGGTAGACATAGTTCGTGGCATACGACTGCCCCCACTTGAAATCCGTGATGAATTTGACCTCATCGCGATCGATCAGCGTGCCCCCATGATAGAGTTCGAAATCGATCATGGTTACGTAGGATGAGCCCGGCTGCCCTTCGTAAGGCGCGCCCTCGTATCGATCCGAGATTCCAGTGATCTTTACGGCGTATGGCTGCCCATCAAAGACGCCGAGTTCTCCGTCGTGTATGACTGTGGATCCATCGATCCTTGTGTTTGTACTCACGACGACACCGATCAGGATCAGAACGATGCCGATATGGATGATGTGCGGGCTTATGCTGCGGAGTGTCAGTTTGGGTAGCCGAATGATCCGGTATACGATCGCAAGCATGGCAAAGAGTAGTACCGGCGCCGACACATCGATCGCGGCGTTATTAAATGGTGATAGGTACACAAAGAGCACGGTTGTTACAAGCACAATTGCCAGTGTTATAAGGATCTTTATTGGTGAGACATCTAGCAGAAGCAAGCATACGCCGAGAAGCAGTGCCAGAAGAAGAGTTGGAAGCATTGTCCGGTTATTAAACCATCCGGCATCGAGGGTAGCGTCTGTGAATAGCGGTATGAGCATCCCGATGATCAGGATCATGAACAGCACGCTGAACATGATTATCGCCGCAAGCATAGTGTTATGGGAATTTATGAATTCGAAGGACTTTGTGGATTTCATGGTACTCTGTTTCATTGTATCACTCTGTCAGCAGTAGCCACAAAAACTTTGTGTACCGCACCAGGTCCTCGAGGCGCACATTCTCGTCTTCAGCATGTGCATGGCTCTCAAGCACTCGCCCGACGCCGTGGCAGCAGACCGGCTGCTCTGTGATCCCGATCGCATAAGCGACGTCGAGACTGCCCTGCGCTCCCGCGATACCGATCTTGTGGTCGGATGCCTCGTTTGCAACAGCCAGAACCTGCCCGATCCATGAGTGGCTCGCATCGGTAAACATCGGTGGATATCCGATCTCGTAAGTGAAATCGTATCGCGTGTCTACATCTGCGGCACTCGCAAGCGCTCTTTCGATCTCATCGATTGCGTCATCGAATGTCTCTTCAGGCATCACCCTGCGGTCGCCGCGAATGGTGCATCTCCCGGGAACCACGTTCTCCTTTACGCCGCACTCGATCATCGTGATATTCAGAACCGGTTTCACATTTAAAAAACCTGTCTTCTCAGCGATTACGAGACTGCTTGGCATCTCTGACCGCCGGTCCTCGACCTTGCTCTTCAGTTCAAGCAACCCGTTCATCAGCGCAACCGATTTTTCGAGTGCGTTTATGCCTAAAAAACTGCTGCCGCTGTGACACGTCTTCCCGAAAACGTCGACTCGCCACGTGAGTATCCCGTTTGTGCCGATGATGACGTCATCGCCCTCGCCGTCCATGCACAGGAAATAATCCCCTGACAGGAGACCAATGTCAGCGAAATAACACAGTCCTGAATACGGACCGATCTCCTCGTCCGTTGTCAGTGCGATATTGAGGTTGTATGCTGGTGTGATACCGAGTTCCCGGATCAGGGAGAGCGCGGTTAAGAGTGCTGCAATCGCTGCCTTCGAATCCGCAGATCCCCGCGCATAGAATTTGCCATCCGCAATCGTGCCCTCGTACGGCGGGAATGTCCATCCATCACCTACAGGAACCACATCAAGATGTGTGTAGATCACAAGCGTCCGGTCAGCGCCGACATCGAGATATGCGTGCAGATTTACCCGTTTTCCATGCAGTTCCGGGTTTTTCATCTTCTGTTTGAATATCTCTTCAGGAATGCATACCTTCTCAACCTCAAATCCAAGATCGACGAATTTTGGCATCAGGTAATCGACAATCTCCTCGTAATTGTCACCGGGCGGGACCGCTGTCGGCATCCCAACGAGATCGGTGAGAATGCGCAGGGTGTCGCTGGTCTTTGAGTCGATCCGGTCGGGGAGTCTACTATCCATGTGTGAAGAGTATGCTTGGTGGCTTTTTAATGATTTCTGAGGG
>JAUWGA010000014.1 GCA_030606635.1 Methanosarcinales archaeon | reverse complement strand
GGTGCCGGGATCCGCATTCGGCGAACAAGCCAGAGAGCACCTGCGGATATCGTACGCGACAAGCGAATCAGATATCGTGCGTGCTCTTGAGAGAATGCGTGATGTTATGCTGTGACTTACGAGCGGGTGATGCGTTTTTGGGCATACTCGAAAGCATATACTCGATTAACTTCTGGATGAAATCCGCGGAATTTGTGTTAATGGCTTCGCCGCTGCTCGCAGACCGTATTCCGCGGTGAATTGTTACAACTTATTGAACATGTACGCGGTTTCGCCCCGTAATCTTCATCGCAAACAAGAAAAATATCATACGCCAAAATAAAATAAAAAGTAGGCGTGAGCCTACTCATTTCTTCTTCGCCAGTACATCGTAATGACCAGCGCAGTCACAGCAAGCAGCACCCCAAATCCGGGAATACTCTTGCCAGCTGGTGTCGCCTCCACCTCTGCAGGACCTTCCTCTATCTGCGTTTCCACGGCAGTCGGCGTCTCCTTCACAACCTTCTCTGGTGGTGTTCCATGACAGACCGTACACGCTGGCGCAGTAGCGCTGATCCCGATCTTCGAGAGCAGGTGTATGTTCACTGCATCGTGGCAGTTGCTGCACTGTGGAATGATGATCTTGTCATCTGACGTAAGGTGGCACATGTCGCAGCCCACATTGATCGGAATGTGCAGATTATGCGGGATCTCAGCAGGTGTTGAGTTCTGTGCGGTTCTGTGACACTTGTAGCAGCCGAGCGGGTCGGACAGATCTCCGTGTATGCTCGCAGCATCGTCATAGTCGTGACATGCCTGACACGTGATCGTCATGCCTGCTGATTTCATAGGCACTACGATGTCAGGCGCAGTCTTGTGGCACTTCTCACAACTGCTCATGCCCTCACCGTGCACGGCAATAATGTCCCCGTGACAGTGTGCACATACAAGTTCCTTGCCTCCGAAAAGATCGTAGTGCACGTTATCAAGATCGCCAGTGTGACAGATTGTGCAGTCTGCGCCCTTCGAGACATCATGCACATCATGTATCGGACCTGCGTGACACTTGGTGCACTGTGGTATACCGATCTCAAATGCTTCTCCATGACATGCCTCACAGGTTACCCTCCCGGCATCCAAGCCATCTTCATGGATGACATGTGGATTTCCGGCATGGCAGTCTGCACAGTTGACATCCTTTGCTTCCAGTGTCACTGATGCGAACTGGGTATTTGTAGCGACCTCTGCGCCATACGCTACTGTAACAGTTAATGCAACCACGATTACGACCGCCAAAAGAGCATTACAAGATTTACTTGTCATCTCATATCACATCCTTGTCTTTATTTCTGATCTGAACTAATATTGGAATTAGCACCTTTTCAATTATGTGCGGATGCTTATATGTTTTTCTGCGCAACACTTAAATCCCTATAGCATGTATGGTTATGAATATGGCAAAGTCACATGGTGAACGGAGAAAGACCCGACACAAATTAAGGAAATCATCGAGAAAAAGAGGGTTATCAGCGATCAGTAAGGCGATTCAGGAGTTTGAAACGGGAGATATGGCTCATATAATCATCGATCCGAGCATACACAAGGGAATGCCGAACCCCAAGTTCCATGGACGCACTGGCAAAGTCACAGCGCAGCGTGGTCGCGCATACCTCCTTTCTGTGCGCGATGGCAACGCCATAAAAGAAGTCATCGTATATCCACAGCACTTAAGTCCACAGTAGCAATAGCAATATAACAGTAGCGAGGTTGGTATGATCGTAAAAAATGTCATCAATGAGGAACTTCTGACAATTTCAGAGGCGAAAGAACTGCTGGATCGTATCAAGGAAGAGCGAGCAGAAGATGTGGAGGAAGAGCTTGGTTACGAACTCAAGAAAGCGATTCGCCATATCGATGCATTCTCAAAGAGCGATGCTAAAAAATCCCGCGCTTTAGTTACCAATCTGATGGAACTTGAGAAGATGAAGCCTGAAATCGCAATCAGGATTGCAGATATTCTCCCGGGAACAAGGGATGAACTTCGAAGCATCTATGCGAAGGAGCGGTTCATACTGACCACCGAGGATCTTGATCAGATGCTGGATCTCGTGGCTGACGTGACATAAGGCAAATGGGTGACAGGGGTGTTCCGATGCTGAATAGCGATAAGAGACCCGGAAAGGAGGAGTATGCATGGGTTCTGGATTATCTCCCGTATGGAGATTCGAACGATAACAGACCCGTGTACCAGAAGAAGCCGTCGGTACATGGGATAGGTGAGAAATACTTTATTCTGGTCGAGATGGTGCCTAAGGAAGAGGCGATACCACAGATTGGCGAGCGTGTCTGTATCGGAGATAAAGAGCGCGATGTGATCGATCATGTGAAGCGCAGACTGGAGTACAAATCCCTCACACATGGTGCGCAGAGCGAACTCATCTATGTGCTGGAAAAGATCGTCCTAAACGACGAAACGCGTTTTATCGAATTCATAAACGATGCGTATCCGATATCGACCAGACAGCACATGCTCGAACTGCTGCCGGGGATCGGAAAGAAACTGATGTGGGCGATACTCGAAGAGCGGAAAGCCGGAAATTTCAAAAGTTTCGAGGAATTAACACAGAGGGTGAAAGGCTTACACAGACCGGAAACCATCTTTGCGCATCAGATCGAGAACGAACTCATGAGCAATGTCCGGTATCGGTTGTTCACCGCGAGACCTCCGGAACCCTCCCGAAAGAAAGGCAGAAGATGAAGCGATAATGGCACTATCCGATCAACACATCCTGATCGATGATCTGGTTCTGCATAACATCATAGAGTACGCAGATCTCCATCATCGTGACGTAGTGCTGGAGATCGGCGCCGGCACAGGCGTTCTCACAGAGGAACTCAGGAAACGCGTGAAGAAGGTTTTCGCGATCGAATCGGACGCAACATTTGCTGAACTGTTGGACCAGCGCTTCGAAGATACCAATGTGGAGGTTATACATGGCGATGCGCTCAAAATTGAGTTTTCAGAGTTCGGGTCCAGTTTCAACAAAATCGTTTCGAACCTTCCATATTCGATCTCTTCAGAGATCACATTCAAGTTACTCAAGTATCCGTTCGAGATGGCGGTTCTGATGTACCAGTACGAGTTTGCAAGGCGGATGGCGGCATCTCATGGATCGAAGGAGTATGGCAAACTCTCGATCTGTGTCCAGTACCGCGCTCTTGTGGAGTTGCTCGAGATCGTGCCTCCGGAAGCATTCTCGCCAGAACCGGGTGTGCGGTCGGCAATCGTAAACGTAACCCCGCGTGCGCCTGAATACGAAGTCTCGGATCCGGCTTTCTTCTCGAGATTCTTAACCGCAGTCTTTTCGCAGCGTAGAAAGAAACTTAAGAACTCGATTGCTGCGTTTACCGGTGTCAAGGATCTTAAGAATCTTGGGCTCACTGGTGATATACTGGATAAACGCCCGGAAGAACTGCCTGCTGCCGAACTGGCTACGATATCTGATAAGTGTATGATGGCTTGCCAGGAGCGATCCACCGGTGCCACAGCCAGCATGACCGGGCATTATTAGGGGGGAATCGGAGGTGACCCACACACACATCGATGTCGAGCATGAGTACAAGAGACAGACGATCCATATCCTGATCGGGATGGTCGTCCTCGCGTTTCCGTTCCTGCCTCTGCAGTATCTCGTAATGCTATCGCTTCTCTTATTCCTCGTCGTCATGTTGCTGCCGCGGTCAGGCAGACTCTTTGGAATCCTGACGTATCACGGGTCAGATGTAGCCATCAGAAGACCCATGGGCGCGATCTGTCTCAGCGGGAGTATGTTACTCATGCTTCTGATCGCATGGATGCTCACATTCACCGCGTACGAGTTTCCGGTCTTCATCATCGGAGGCGCGATAGCGATCACCACCTTCGGCGACGGCATCGCAACGATCCTGCGTGTTGCCAATCAGGCAAGGTACGAGGTACTCGGCAACATCAAGTACCCTGAACGCGGGTATTCCGAGGGAAGAACAAAACCTGAGTCTATCAAGGTCAGTTTGACGCTTCTCTTCACCGGAACCGTCTTTTCATTCCTGATCGGATGCTGGATCCTGCACTGGACAGAGCCCACGTCGTTTCCGGTGTCGCTCCAGCTGGTCTTCTTCATCTCGGTCATAGGAGCCATAACAGGCGCGCTTCTCGAATGCATCTCGACAAGGGTTCATGACAACATCACGGTTCCGATCGGCTCTGCGATGGCGATGTGGCTCTTCCTCAGTTTCGGGTATTCGGTCTCGTACCTATCAATGGTGTTTGCACTCGCTTTCGCACTGATACTCGGGTATCTGGCGTACCGGGCAGGGATTGCTGACATCTCAGGATTGCTCAGCGCAACCCTTGTCGGGGTTCTGATCATCGCATTCACGGATGTCTGGTGGTTCCTGCTTCTCCTGGCGTTTTATTTGCTCGGAGGCGGATTTACAAAGTACAAATACAAGTATAAGCAGTCGCTCGGGATTGCACAAGGGCAAGGGGGTGCAAGGGGATATAAGAATGTCTTCAGCAACAGCATCGTTGCGATCGCTGCAAGCATCTGCTATCCGATATTTCCAGAGGCAGCAACCACGATCCTTTACGTGTACCTTGGCTCGGTTGCGACCGCGACTGGTGACACGCTCGCAAGCGAGATCGGCGAGACGTACAAAGGAAGCCCCCGCATGATCACCACACTAAAGAAAGTTGACCCCGGCGTCGATGGGGGTGTGTCTTCACTCGGTGAGGCTGCTTGCATATTCGGATCCCTTGCAATCGCGCTCCTCGCGCTCCTCTTTGGGGTGATCGGGACAGACTCCGCCTACATCCTTGGGATATCGATCGTTACAGTAAGCGGATTTCTCGGCACGAACATCGACAGTCTGCTCGGCGCAACCCTGCAGCAGCGGGGCATCCTCTCGAATAACGGCGTGAACGTGGTCTCAACCGCCATCGGTGGCATCGTGGCTGGCGCGATCTGGATGGCTCTGGCGTGATGATGGCGTCGGTTTTCCTGTGAAGACGCTGCATCCGATCTTGAGAATGATGCATAGCGTGGGTGGTGTTTTTTTGAGTTGGTGAGAAGTGTTTCGTCATATCAGCTCAACGCCACCAAGTTAACAGTTCCACTTAATGCGAAAGTTGATTGATCTCCAAAACATGAGTAGCTACAAAGTATGTTATTCATCTTGTATGCACGCCACGAACAGCACATACATCCGATTACTTCGTTCATCTCTTCCATTTTGCACGAAAACCAAGATACAGAAGCAGCCCACCAACAAAAACCAGCATAACACCAATCACAAGATGCATTTCTGCCGGAATACTGATCCCCTTCATTGCCGGTGCTGCCGGCGCAAGTAGATCTTTGGCAGCACGACACATCTCCGTGATTCCACCGATCAGGGTCAACGCCCCGGATATAAGCAAAAAGAGAATTCGGGTCTGCTTGTGTGGATGCAAAACACCCCTACCTTTGTGGGTAAGTTCCCAATAAACCCATTTGCGGCTGTCATCTTTTTTTACAAAACCTGCCTCGACCAATCTTGTTAAATGCTCATGTACAGTGGATTTAGAAAGATTTAACGCATCTGTTAATCCTGTTATGGTCATACGTCCCGAAGAATCGAGTGATTTGAGAATGGCAACTCTCGTATCGGATGACAAAACATCAATAGAATCTTTGTCTATGATGATCTCTTCCATAGAATCACAGTGTTCCACACCAGTTATATCGCTTTCCACTCATTCATTCAGGCTCCTTGCCATTCCAATTCACTCCCATACATGTTCCAGACCCATGCCCATGTATAATCCACGAATACAATAGAACTCTCCCGTTCTATGCATATGGCACGCACATCCTTCAATGTACCTATCTCTGTAGTTATATCAGTGGGTCTCGAGAATTCCAGTTCGATATGATCAGCACGTTTCTTTCGCTCTGGCATATTCCAATCTTCTTCGACACCTTTAATCCTACCATTTATACTTTTTGTGATATTTAATATCTCACCTCTTGCTTCACGATATCCTTCTGATCTGGACGCTAACACAATGCTTTCACCACCCTCATACCCGATGGTGATTTTATCAGTGTGTGGACATTCAAAATACCAGTATCCTGCAAGGATAGTGAGCAGAATTATCACTATTACTTTTAATATTTTCATATCTTCTGACGCCATTTTAAATTATAAAAATAAAAAAGGGGAAACGTTAAAATATTTCCCCATCCTGTACGGCACGTACATACCCGGTAAATGGCACTATGCCGTCGATCTCTTTATTCGTCGCATCTCCTTCGAACACGTACACAGGAAGCACACATCCCTGTCTACTATCCGCAGGTTCCATCCAGTATGCTAAATACACCTCTTTTATGGTCACCTCATCGCCAGCAGCGACCATGACATTGTCAGCAACCAGATCATCGTATGCTGCTTCTGGCATTTTGAGTGCAACATCCTTGTACGGCTCTATATCCCCCCATACCCTGAATAGCCCAACAACTTCGCTGTTATCTCCGATGAAAACCTTTAACTTATTTCCCGGACCGACAACTGGAAGACTGTTAATCTTTCGCGCAAATATCGCCTGGAGAGTTACATTATATGAAGATACAACTTCATCTGAACCCTTCACGGCAGTTATCTGCTGATCTGCGATTACTCTATCGAATACCGCACCTTCTGGAAGTATATCTCGGTTATGAAGGAATTCGGTAGCTATACTTTCTGCATCGTCATCAGAAGGCAGGTCTGGTTGCAAGTCCACTACAGGGTGCATCTTATCCAGTACACAGTACCATATGCCCCCGGAATCCATATAAACCTGCAGATGCCGCCTCTCGATCTCATCCACCATGCCTATGGTGCCAGGATTTGAATCACCAGCACTGCCAGTGAATCCCAGTTTCCTGCCAATCTCTTCTACGTATTCTGGAGTAACTTCAGGAGTTCTTACCTCAAACACCTTGATTGTATCATTTACTACCGGAAATGATGCCGCAAGTGTGAAGGTTTGTGCACTGCCTGATTTGGTTGTGGTGACATGCGATTCAGACGGTCCATAGAATGGATGAACCGTCTGGATAACGGATGCCAACATGACTATTGCCAGTAGACTAAGTATAATTTTTCTCATCTGTTACACCTCCTTAGTTACAGTTGTATGTCCAGTAGGTATACGACCCATCGACGGGTGGATCGGTAATGACCGAGCCCTGCCCCCGGTGGGATAACGGTCTGCTATCAGAGCTTTCAGAAACGGTGTCTGGTTCGAAAGGTCAACCGACCCCACTGCTCCGTAGTAAACGATGAAATAATCACCCTCACGTCCGAATGTATTCTTGTAGACCAGAAAATACCCGGACGTTGTTTCACATTCGTATTTGGTGGCATCGAAACCTTTTGTCTCTTCACTTATAGTCAACTTCACAGTGGAAACTTGTCCGTGTTCTTCTAAATATCGGCACAGCTCCTTCTCCGCCTGTAAGAACTCTTCGCTATCATCAAAGTACCATTCGCCTGCCAGATACCGGTCGTCCGATCCCGTTCGTGAGTAGTTTGCATACCCGTAGTACTGCGAAAGCGCTGGAAAGAAAGGGGGTGCCACTCCCGCCTTTCTCTCACCGATCAATGAGAAATGTCCTGCGAAAGTCTCATTCACGACCACGTCCATCGATGATACATATTCTGCGAGAGTCGTCTCATTGTAGGTCCCATTTGCGACCATCTCATCTACGACCGCTTCCATAGCACTTGCATCACCACCAGAGACATAATCAGGAGAGGGGAGATACCATACCTGCATGCAATCGGAAGGAGGATATCCGGTAAGTGAAACAAAAGGAAGAATGATAAACCACACGCACAGCCCGGCAACCATAAACAATGCCACTATCGCAACTATTTTACTCATTTTGCTTTTAAACATTTAGTAGCCCCGAATTTGTAAAAAATGAAAAAAATGGGTGGTTCCCAGACGCGGTTGGAGCGCATCCACAATGCCATTCATGTGCAGGCACGCCGCTGATCCCCCAATCCACGTGCCGATGCTGGTGCAGATACCGCTGCTATGAGCAGCGAAGCAAGCAGCACTGTTGCTGCTATTCCGAATCCTTTCGGTTTCGTTCTTCCTTTCATGTTGTTTTCCTCATTTATGGTTCATGTTCTATCTCTCCCGGAGGCACGACCAAAGTATAATCATAGGGCGCAACTTGATCATGCCTTCGGGTGGTTCTTGGGGTTCGGCTTGCTCTTGCGAAAACATCCAGAACCTCCGCGTTTCTCTGACACATGCTGTGTCACGGCGTAATATGTTTCAAACCTCGTTTATAAACCCAATAGTTATCGTTCGGTCAGAACCGAACAACCTTAATTTCAGGTGGGGGTGAAAGACAGATCACATCAGTTAAGCGTATTTCGAGCAGTTCACGAACCTTGCCAAGCATCCCGCCTGTAACATCGGTGCCCTCTGAGCCATTGATATGGGATCGCATCGCCTCGAACGTCTCCGGCGTGACTGATTTCTTGCCAGATACGAGTTTTAAGAGAATATCCTTGCAAGTTCCGCTTCCAGAAAAGGATTCATGGAAGCGTTGTACCCATGCCTCTCTGCCTCGATTACATGCAGCGATTTCGGCTCACCGATTTTTATATAGGTCTGCTGTGCGCTGTCATACGGGATGACCGGATCGTTTAAGGAATGGATCATGACAAACGTTCTCGGGCTGATCTCATCCAGATACGTGTCAGGATCAACCGATCGATAAAATCGGATCACCTCAGGGTCTTTCATTCGCGCTGAAGCAACCAGCACATCGATCCCGTAGCCGCACGTACTGATCGCAACAACACCTCGCGCCCTCTCGTCAAGGGCGCATCCGATGATCGCAAACCTGCCGCCGTTGCTCTCGCCGAGATATAGGATCCGGTCAGGATCGATCTCTGGCTGCCGCCGCAGCACCTCTGCCGCAGAGAGAGCATCGTACACCATCTTGTGCTGCGCTGGCTCCTCTCCGTTTAGAAACGTCCGGAGATCGCCTTCCATGTTGATGCCGCCGAGATTGCGCTGGTCGATAGCGATGCTCGCATACCCGATATCGCAGAGGTATCTGGCAAGCCCCTGTTCACCCTCCTTTGTCACGGTTGCACCAGGGAGCAGCACGATTCCGGGAACCTGTTTTCCGGAACGATTCCCCGGTATCCTGATGAGCCCTTCGATATCTGCCCCCCTGCTCTTGTAAACAACCTCGTAGAGTGTGTAATTATCCGTTTTTTCGAGCAGTTCCGGCAGAGGCTCCGGATCCGGATCCAGCGCGGGCGTCCTGTACCTCAAAAACCCGTCATTGGTTATGCCCCACACAGGCTCCTGTTTTGCGATACATCCTGTGAGTGTGAGAATGAGAGTGACTGCAATGATCGCAAGGATGATCCCGATGGCGAGTGATCGTTTCATGTTTGCATACCCCCACAACTGAAATTTCAAATGACGTTTATAAACCCCTGCATATTAAACGTTCTTCTCTCTTCCGTTGATCCGCCAGGGAGGCAAAAAACACCAATCTTTGAAAAAAGTCGTCACAGATGCCAGATGTGCCGGAGAAGGCACACCTGACACTGCGCTAGTATAACACAAAGGAGCTTTAGACAGACCCACTCTTGATCACATGTGCGATTGCGCCGCCGCTTACGAGAATCTCGAGGATGACGAAGATCCATGCTGCAAGCAATCCCGCAGTTCCAAGAGCACTACATGCGGACTGCACAAATATCCCGCCATCCAGGTCGAAGAGCGGAAGGGCATCGATCCATGCCCTGCACAGGAAAACCACCCCGATCATGTGTATCATCTTGTTTTCAAACGAGTGGATCAGTAGCAGCCCGACTATGATCAACCCGAGACTGCCCGCGACCGCCACGAGCATCGTCTCGACCGATGTCATAGCCCCCTGCACGAACACCGAGCCCGTGGTGAGAGTGACCTCGCCAAGCGTTGCTGTAAGTCCAAGCGAGCGTGCGACCGCTAAGTGAAAGCATTCGTGACCAAGTGTAGCTGAACCCCACCCAAAGATGAGGCACACTGCGCCGCAGAGCACCTCATCCATATCTTTCCACACATTTTCTGTTTTTGCCCATGTCATGATAACCCCATTATTATTATAATGATAATGACAACTATACATCTGTTGTCTCTGCTATATAAGTATAACGGTTGGTCGGTCGCGCGTCGATGGGTTTAACAATGATAGTTACCATCCAACATTCTACGTAACACAGGAGACAAATCTATGAACACAGGTATACTGGTACTCGGACACGGAAGCACACTTCCATACAACAGGGAACTCGTTGAGACGATATCCGGAATGATCGCCGATCAGGGTGATGTCGTCGTGCGGACAGCGTTTTTGAACATGGACAAACCGACTCTGAAACAGGGGCTGGAGAGTTTCGCTGGGACCGGCGTTGACAAGATCGTCGCACTCCCGATCTTCCTTGCGCACGGCGTCCACACGCTTGAGGACATCCCAAAGGAACTGAATCTGAACGAAGATAAGAGCGCAGTAACAGAGATCGACGGGAATTCGGTTGATATCGTTTATGCCGACCCGCTCGGCGCAGATGCATGTATCGCTGAACTTGCGTATAAGAGAGCAGAAGAAGCGCTTTCACGCTGAATATGAACATCGCGGTGCTCGATCTGACGCACGGCGGCGATCTGATCGCGCAGTCTCTCGCAGAGACCGATGCGGTCACCGCTGTCGATGTGTATGGCACTGTCAGCGACGAAGTGCGCCGCGATCTCGAATCGTCAGGCATCCCGGTTCTGACAGAACCACCGGATGCAGGCGATTTCGATCTGATCGTTGCGCCTGTGCATCTCGATTCTGCATACAAGACGCTTCACGATGCGCGCGCCGCGGACGTTCCGGTACCGGTGATCACGCACCATGCCGCGGTCTACGAGATCCTGAAACAGCGTCTCGAGCGGTATCACGTCATCGAGGTGACCGGCACGACCGCAAAGACGAGCACTGTACGGATGCTTGCAGGAATGTTAGCGGAATGCACTGGTAAAAGAATCGTCTCGCATACCAGCGCAGGTGTTGAGTACTGGAATGGCGTGGGTGGAGATGGGGGTGGCGGCAGCAGTGCAAAAACGATCGCAAAGTGGAGCATTGCGCCGGCAAGCATCATCAGGGCTGTGGAATCGGTCAAAGCCGAACTGGATCCGGAACCGGACATCTTCATCTTCGAGATCTCGCTCGGCGGCACAGGACTTGCAGACACCGGCATCATCACCACGCTAACAGGTGATTACCTGATCGCAAACAAGACCGGACTAGCGTCCAGCGCGAAGATGCAGATGGTTAAGCGTGCAAAACCCGGATCAACACTGGTTCTGAACCGCGATGTCGGTGTAACCTCTAACCCGGGTGCAAACATCCTCACATTCGGAGACAGAGGGGCTGGAGGGGATGTGGGGGGCGCGCGTTTCGAGGAGATCGACCAGGAACATGCGGTCGTTACAGCGATGAACCGGCGCATCGAGTTCACAGTCAGGGATTATGACATCTTTTCGTACAGAACCGCAATTCTTGGCGCGGTTTCCGCTGCAATATCGATGAACACCGATCCGGACTGCATAAAGTCTTTTCTCGACGGTTTCAGCGGCGTAAGCGGGAGAATGAAGATCCTAGAGGTCGATGGCAGGACTGTCGTTGATAACTCGAACTCAGGCATGAACATACCGTCTGCGGAATCTGCGATCGACCATGTCAGACGCATCGCAGATGGGGGGCAGGGAAGGGTCGTCATGATCATCGGGATCGAGGAGTACAACGTCTGCGAGGGGCTTGACACGGATGAGGTGGTAGGGCTGATCGGGCGGAACCGGGATTTCATCGATCGCTTCATCACGGTTGGCATAGAGAGCGACTGCGAAGCGGATGATCTGGATTCCGGGATGGATATGGCGATGGATCTGACAGAAGCAGGCGATACGATCATATCGTGCGTTAAGTGTTTCAGGTGAATGCAGGCTTCGCCGACAGCAATATTTATATCGCTACAGATCCATTTCCAGACAACCAGGTCCTGGGCTCGTGGTCTAGTCGGTTATGACATCGCCTTCACACGGCGGGGATCCTGCGTTCGAATCGCAGCGAGCCCATTTCAGTAACATCCGCGGGGACGGTGGTTAGCAGGTCGCGCGGTGACATCCGGGCTTCGCATCCTATTCTTCGCCCACCCCGACCATCTCGGCAAATCGTTTAACTGTGATTGGGGCTAAGTACAGCATGATGAAGTTCGATCCGGATGCAATCAGGAAATCAGCAGCGCAGGACTTTGAAGCGACATGGAACCTTGGTAAGGAGATAATACCGGTTCCCGGGATCAATCAGGCATACCCGCACCTTAAATTCGATTACGGTAAGCCACACCCGATTTTTGAGACGGTACATCGCCTCAGGGAGGCGTATCTCAGGATGGGATTTTCCGAGACGATGAACCCCCTCATAGTCGAGGATCGGGAGGTGTACCGCCAGTTCGGATCAGAGGCACAAGCTGTTCTGGATCGGTGTTTCTATCTCGCAGGGCTGCCGCGTCCTGATGTCGGGCTCTCTGATGAACGGATCGCAAAGATCGGTGAGATCATCGGCAGGAACGTAAGCGAAGACGACGCGACAACGGTCAGGCAGGTGCTTCACTCGTACAAGAAAGGAGTGATCGAGGGCGATGACCTGATCCCCGCGCTCGCAAGGGAACTTAAGATCGATGATCCGAAGGTTGCGGTGATGATCGATCAGGTCTTTCCTGAGTTTCGGGAACTGGTTCCGGAACCAACAAGAAAGACGCTTCGCAGCCACATGACTTCCGGCTGGTTCATCACACTATCAGCACTCATCGGTAAACAGGATCTTCCGCTGAACCTCTTCTCCATAGACCGGTGCTTCAGAAGGGAGCAGTCAGAGGACGCCTCCAGGTTGATGACGTACCATTCAGCCTCATGCGTTGCGATGGGCGAAGATGTGACTGTTGATTATGGAAAAGCAGTATCCCAGGCTTTGTTATCCCAATTCGGGTTCGAGGAATTCAGGTTCCAGCCAGATGAGAAACGGAGCAAGTACTATGTGCCGGATACCCAGATCGAGGTCTATGCGTACCATCCTGCCCTGCACGACTCGGATACGAAGTATGCGGACGGCTGGATCGAGATTGCGACCTTCGGTATGTACTCGCCGATCGCACTTTCTGCTTACGAGATCCCGTATCCGGTAATGAACCTCGGTCTTGGCGTGGAGCGGCTTGCGATGATCCTCTATGGCGCCAGCGATGTCAGATCGCTCTCGTATCCGCAGTTCGATCAACTCTCGATGACCGATCACGAACTCGCAGCATCGGTCTGTGCCCGAGAGTCTCCTGATACCGATACGGGACTTGCGATACAGCGCGCAATCGCACGCGTCGCTGAGGAGAACGGAAGCGATCCGAGTCCATGCGAGTATCTGGCGTGGGAGGGCGAGATGTTCGGGCATCATCTTCGGGTGACGGTTGTCGAGCCGGAAGAGAAGACGAAACTCTGCGGTCCTGCAGCGATGAACGAGGTTATGGTTCACGATGGCAACGTTCTCGGGGTGCCGCGTATCGAGAAATGGGACGCGGTATTTACGGAAGGCATCTCTGCCGGTTTCAGGTTCATTGATGCGTTTGCAGCAGAGGCAGCACGCGAGATCGAGAACGCGGCAAGATGCGGCATGGGCTGCGAGGTCAGGGTCAAGGGTGTCAAGGTTCCGTCAGAGATCAATATCGAGATAAAGCCCCATGCGAACCGGTGGATCACGTCCGGCAACAAGAAGATCGACATCCGGGGACCGGTTTTCACCATGGTGCGGATGGAGGTTGTGTGATGTGTCTTATAGATTGCTTGATTTCTGCGTTGGATGCATGAGTTCGCCTATCGGAACGGAAAACAGACTCACTCTGGAAGTTTCATCCAGCCTTTTTGATACAGGTAATATCCATTACCATCCAAAAGGTATGCAGAAACCGCAATTTTTTCCAAGATGATATAGGTATCTTCGTTATTTCTAACTTTACCTTCCAGTTCTTGAAGATAAGTGCTTATTCTATCAAAGAAATTTTCCGGAGGTGTGATCATACGGTCTCCAGCTACGATCTGATCCGCACATGCTCTCATTTGACTATATGACGCAAATAAAACTGTAAACATAAAAACGAGTTGTCGATCGAAGTTAGGATCTATATTAAGAACTCTCTGTACCATTGCATGTACCGCGCTATAGTAGTATACTTTCTTTCTGATGTCGGATTCTACATCCATCTTTTCGCGAACGAATGCTATTTCGTCTACCAGCATAGTTTTGTATGGCTCTGATATCGTCAACATGTTACCTCACGCCTAATTCTACTTCCAGCCCAACAATCCTGTGTTGGGATAATTGGTACTGGCGTTAGTTCTGATGTTCCTGACGTACTTACAGTCTCACCGATATCCGCCGTGATCGGTTGATGTGGTGTGGCAAGTGCACTGAATGCGGCTTTCAGGATATCTACACCAAAGTCAGTAAGTTCATAATAAGAGTGATCTCTCTTACCTTCGGTATATTCAGTATAGTGGGTGACAATGGCGCCGTTTCTTAATTTTTTCAACTCGTTTGTGAGTACCCTCGGGTCAAGTTCGAGAGCGATTTTAAGTCGACTAAACGTGAGTCGCCCATCATGTTCATACAATGCAACAACTATTGCGCACCGATTATCACTGCCAAATGCTTTGAATGCCTGTCTGACTATCAACGGTATTTGGCTGGAATACTCTTCTACCTTTGTCACATCAATGCCTCCTGTGTATGTTAGTGGAGTGAACAAATGTTCACCCGTACTATATTAAGTTTGCCCACGTTTAATAAGTTTGTGATGCCATGCCAAATTTGATCGATGCGGTTCTTGGATACGAGGTTGAAAAAGAGATCGGGTGGTACAGGCAGAACCTACACATACTGATTCTGGGTGCGTATATACCAGAAAACGCAAAAAAACGTTTAGAGATACTTCGCACTTGTTTGATTGAAAGAGGATATAGTAACACATACCTTGTAGCAGACCATCCAGATGACAATACATCCGATGAAGATTGGAATATATACTGGGAAAGAAAATCTAATGAGTTGATGCGAGATTCTGACTTGAATTTGTTTGTTTTCTTTGCAGATTGTAGTAATGAAGGAGTCACAGATGAACTTGCGTATTTCTGTAGCAAGATACAGAAGTTCTCGGGATGCTATGTTATTTGTGAAGATGGTTATGCGAGTATCATGTCCACGCGTATCAAAGCAAAGGTTAAGCGGTGCACTTTACCTAATACTGAGATCGAAGATGGTAATGATGCTGAACTTTGTGATGCTGCATACGCTTTTGCTGAATTGGAATGTCAGACATAGTAGAAATCTTTAAACCGCTGAAAGATAGCTTTTGAAGCCCACACCAGCTAATCCAAAAGAAGAGTGGAAATTGCCGACTTTCGAGCAAACGGTCAACCCGCTCTGTAAATATCACATTTCTCTGCGGAATAACACGAAACTCTGCGGTCATGCCGCGATGAACGATGCCATGGTTTACGATGGCAATGTTCTCGGGGTGCCGCGCAGACAGCGCATGAGATCGAGAACGCGGCAAGATGCGGCGTGGGCTGCGAGGTCAGGGTCAAGGGCGTCAAGGTTCCGTCAGAGATCAATATCGAGATAAGCCCCACGCGAACCAGTGGATCACGTCCGGCAACAAGAAGATTGACATCCGGGGACCGGTCTTTACCATGGTGCGGATGGAAGTCGATGGCTGAGCAGCTGATCAGAATCTGCATCCCTGACCAGACCGTGTTTCTCCTGTTTGCGATTGCTTGTCTGTGGCTGAGAAAAGGGATTGACGGAGATGACACAAGTTTAGCAGATATCCATCGATCCGGTGCCCGTGATCGGTTTTATATGCGATGACCGTGCCAAGCATAATATATGTTCAGAACCATCCTCGTGCTGGATATATTCGATGGCGTCGTGGTACATGCGCTACGGGGTAAGCGGGAAGAGTACCTGCCAGTAGCGGATTTCAGTTCGGTCTGCGAAACATCAGACGCCGTGGAGATCGCAAGAACGCTACGCCCGACAGAGGTGTACGCCGCCGACCTCAACCGGATCCGCGGGATTGGGGATAATTTCCCGGTCATAAAGGACGTCTCAGGATACTGCAGGACGATACTCAGTTGCGGCGTCAGGTCCGCGGAAGACGCGGCGCTTGGACTTACAATCGCTGATACAGTCACCATCGGAACCGAGAATGCCGATTTCGACGTGATCGGAGAGGCGTGCGAGACGTGTGACGCAAGCCGGCTGCATGTCAACATCGACTTGATGGACGGCAGAATCCTCACAAACACCGGAATATCGCTCACTCCAATAGAAGCGGTCGAGAGACTGAATGAGTATCCGATCAACCACTTAATCATCATCGACCTGACGAAGGTTGGCACGGAATCCGGCATCGATCTCGATCTTCTCAGTGATGCAGTCGCGCGGTCGGATCATCCGATCATCTTCGGCGGGGGCGTGCGGGATATGAAT